>NZ_JBHXNP010000005.1:0-60665 GCF_042719495.1 Streptomyces sp. NPDC058525 | reverse complement strand
GGGGGGGGCGCTCCCGGCCCCGGCCGCCGCCCGGGTCGCTCGCGCCCCGGGGGGGGGGCGGCCCCCCCCCCCCCCCCCCCCCCCCCCGCCCCTCCGTCGTTCCCGGGCCCCGGCGGTGTGCGCGGCGCGGGCCCGGGCGGTGCCGGTACGGCGGCTAGGACCAGGCGGCGACGAAGTACCCGACCCCGTACGGCGCGTCCTCGTACAGCAGCCGGCCGTCGAGCCCCGCGCCCTCGGCGGCGCCCGCCAGGACCTGCCAGGGGGCCCGTCCGGCGGCCTGCAGCTCGGCCGCGAGCTCCGCGTCGAGGGCGGCGAGCGCGGCGACGTCGGCGGCGCCCAGCGCCCGGGCGACGGCCGCGTCGAAGGGGGCGGCCCGCTCGTCGAGGTAGCCGGGGGCCTTCAGGGTCCGGCAGGCGCTGCCGTCCCCGAGGACCAGCATGGCCACGCGTTCGGCCGAACCGCCCAGGTCCGCGCCGAGGAGGCCGCAGCCGCTCGGGGGGAGGTGCGGGGCGACGGCCACGCCGGCGACGGGTGCGGCCGCCCAGCGGGCCTGGCCCAGCAGCCAGCCGGCCACCGCGAGGGAGGCCGGGAGCGTGCCCCCGGTGGCGTGGCCGCTCGGCGGTTCGCCCAGGTCGGGGCCGAGGGTGACGGTCAGGTCCACGCCGAACCCGGCGAAGCTGCCGGGGGTGCCCTGGTCGTACGCGCCGCCCTCGGCGGCGGCTCCGACCACGACGAGCAGGTCGGGCCGGGAGGCGGCGAGCACGGCGAGCGCGTCGGAGCAGGCGGTGCGGGCGTCGCCGAGTTCGGCGGCGGCCCCCGAGGCGACCTCCGGCACGAGCAGCGGCGGGGCGGGACAGACGGCGGCGGCTACGAGCATGATCCGCAGCCTAGCCGCCGTCCGCGGCCGCTGGTCAGTCGATCGCGCAGCCCGAGGTGGCGGCGGGCAGCGGGGCCGGGACGCCCAGGGTCGGGATCCCGAGCATGACCCCGGCGGGCTGGGCGGGGGCGGCGTTGCGCTTCTCCCAGGCGTCGCCGGCGCGGGTGCGGCGCACGGTCAGGGTCGGGCCCTCGGCCAGCAGGTGGTGCGGGGCGGCGTAGGTGATGTCCACGGTGACCACGTCGCCCGGCCGGACCTCCCTGTCCGGCTTCGTGAAGTGGACGAGGCGGTTGTCGGGGGCGCGGCCGGACAGGCGGTGGGTGGCGCCGTCCTTGCGGCCCTCGCCCTCCGCGACCATGACCTCCAGCGTGCGGCCGACCTGCTTCTTGTTCTCCTCCCAGGAGATCTCCTCCTGGAGGGCGACCAGGCGCATGTAGCGGTCCTGCACGACCTCCTTGGGGATCTGCCCGTCCATGTCGGCGGCGGGGGTGCCGGGCCGCTTGGAGTACTGGAAGGTGAAGGCGCTCGCGAAGCGGGCCTCGCGCACCGTGTGCATCGTCTGCTGGAAGTCCTCCTCCGTCTCACCCGGGAAGCCCACGATGATGTCGGTGGAGATCGCCGCGTGCGGGATCGCGGCGCGGACCTTCTCGATGATCCCGAGGAAACGCTCCTGCCGGTACGACCGGCGCATCGCCTTGAGGATCGGGTCCGAGCCGGACTGCAGCGGCATGTGCAGCTGCGGCATCACGTTCGGGGTCTCGGCCATCGCCGCGATCACGTCGTCCGTGAAGTCGCGCGGGTGCGGGGAGGTGAAGCGGACCCGCTCCAGGCCCTCGATCTGCCCGCAGGCGCGCAGCAGCTTGCTGAAGGCCTCGCGGTCGCCCAGGTCGGAGCCGTAGGCGTTGACGTTCTGGCCGAGCAGGGTGATCTCGGAGACGCCTTCGGCGACCAGGGCCTCGACCTCGGCGAGGATGTCACCGGGACGGCGGTCCTCCTCCTTGCCGCGCAGCGCCGGGACGATGCAGAAGGTGCAGGTGTTGTTGCAGCCGACGGAGATCGAGACCCAGGCGGCGTACGCGGACTCGCGGCGGGTCGGCAGCGTCGAGGGGAACGCCTCCAGCGACTCGGCGATCTCGACCTGCGCTTCCTCCTGGACGCGGGCGCGCTCCAGCAGCACGGGGAGCTTGCCGATGTTGTGCGTGCCGAAGACGACGTCGACCCACGGGGCCCGCTTGACGATCGTGTCGCGGTCCTTCTGGGCGAGGCAGCCGCCGACGGCGATCTGCATGCCGGGCCGCTTCGTCTTCATCGGGGCGAGCCGGCCGAGGTTGCCGTACAGCTTGTTGTCGGCGTTCTCGCGGACCGCGCAGGTGTTGAAGACCACGACGTCGGCGTCGCCGTCGGAGCCCTGGGGGGCGCGGACGTAGCCGGCGCCCTCCAGCAGACCGGAGAGCCGCTCGGAGTCGTGCACGTTCATCTGGCAGCCGTACGTCCGGACCTCGTAAGTACGTGGGAGTTCGGTCATGATCAACAACTATCCAGACGAGACGGTGGACGGGTACGCGCGGCGGGTTCTGGCAGAACGCCTAGTGAGACAGTCTACGGTCCGGTCGTACCTTCAGACGCTGCGCCTGTTGCTCCTGAGCGATGTAAAGGTATGCGACGTCACGTTGCCGATGCTGCACGAGCGGTTGCTGTCGGTCACGAACATGAACACCCGCCGCAAGCACACCGTGGCGCTCCGGTCCGTGTTCCGGGACCTCGTGCCCGGCATCACCGCACTCAAGATCCCCAAAGCCATACCAAGGATCTACACCCTCCCCACAGAGGGAGAGATCAGGTTCGCCCTCACGTTCTGCCCGTACGAGTTCTACGCGCTGCTCATGATGTACGCGGGCCTGAGGGTCGGTGAGGCTTGCGCGGTCGAGCCCCGCGATCTTCGAGGCAACATCCTCAAGGTCCACAGGCAGCGGGACGAGACCGGCGAACTCGTGTTGGCGAAGACGCAGGGCGAAGTGGTCATCCCCGGATGGCTTGCGGAGCGGGTCCGCAACCACATCCCAACCGTGGTCACCCCGGGGGCAGTTCGTGAATCGATGCGGCGCTACGGCCTCAAGGCAGGCATCGACCTGTCTCCCCACATGCTGAGGCACTGGTATTGCACGCGGATGGTCAACAAGCGGATCAATCCCGAAATCGCTCGACGGCAGATGCGTCACGCGGACCTCAAGACAACGCTCGGCTACTACGCACAGGTAGCGAAGAGTGACATCGATGACGTGGTCTCGGATCTCTTCGACGAGTAGAGACACGCAGACCACACAAACCCTGACCACAACACCACACCGTGGTGACAGATGGTTCGTTCTCAAGTCTGTTGAGTTCGCTGTCCGTTGTGGATCGAAGATCAATCACAGTTCAAGTTCATGAGATCAACGCATGGTCGAGAGAGGTTCGAGTGTCGTCACCACGACCTCATAGTGAAATCATCGACACTTTCGATCATCGACTCGCAGGCAATCTTCGAATCGAAGACGAAAAGACTTCACAGACACAGAAAGGGGACCCTAGGTCGTGGATACACCCTGGAAACTTGAGGTGATTTGGGATTTAGGTACCATGATCATCGGCGGCGGTGGCTCCGAACGAGACAAAATACCCTCTCCCATATCGCGATGGCGGAAGCACGCAAAAAGTCACGACAGTTCCTGGCGAACTGCCGTGACTCACTTCACTCTTGACAAGAAATCAAGATTTCGCCTTCTTGGCCCTCCTCTCACGCGAGTCGATGACCCTACAACTCCGGCAATATTGTCCCCGGTTCTTCCATCCGAACTCAGTCCACAGATGCATTGGCTTGTGGCGACCGCAGTGACAGCACCGCTTCACCCTGCCGTAAGCGGCTGGATCGTCCAGATAGCCCGCAGGGAAACCTCGGTCATCGAACTCGATTCCATCGACAATGCCCGAAAGTGGGCCCTGCGGTCTTTTACGATGTCCCACGCTCCGTCAACTCGCCCTCACTCAGCACCATCCCGCTCATTCCAGCGCCGCATGTCAGCAGGACCCGCACCCTTGCTTCGCGTGTAGGTTCTATTGGCGGCCCGCTCCTCCAAATGCTCGGCAATCGCAAGCTCGAAGTGTCCTGCTTCCCTCAACTCGGCAAGGAGCGCCGGGTTTTCCCGGGACAGCTCCTGGAGGTAGTCCCATGGATACTGCTCAACTTCCCTCTTCCGAGGGTCGACATACTTCTTAGTCATAATCGCTACTCCTAGTATTCCTTGTCTGTCGCTCCGGTGGGGGGATGGTAAGTGACGCTTTTCGGCCCGGAGAATCTTTCCTTCTTGCGATGGATACCACCCTTGCCGTCAGGTATCAAACACACCTTGCCGATACACCGCTGCGCTCCGTCCAAACCGCGCTTGATCCATCCATCAACGTTATGGAAATGATTTTCACAGGAGGTCACGTCATACGGCTCCGGCAGCGGAGCGTCACCTTTTAGGGCCGTCGTCAAACCCTTGAGGTTAGTCCAGTGATCATGGCGTGTTGGATCTTCTCGGATCACAGCCATTCCGCAGGCCCGAACCAAATCAAGATCAGCGCCGGTCATGGCTGAGTAGACCAGCATCCACCTGCCGTAGCGAGTGCTCTCGTCACCCATTTTGAGAAACGTGCCGTAGGTCGCGGTTGCCGTATCGAACTTGTTCAGCCACTCGTCCGTCAGATGTGGCGGGTACGGCACCGCTGGATTGACCCTCACCGTGCCGTCAGTGGTGACCTGTAGGCCCGACAAGACCGACCCTGGCACATCTACCCACCGAGGACGCTTCAGGCCGTCTACGGGCCATGTGAACCCGTCAGGTGGCGAAATGGGAATGGTGATCTTTCCCAGCTCCGCCTCGCCCTCTTTCTTAAATGATCTCTTTGCTGTCACTGCCCTTTTCCTTTCTTGGCTACCTTCCTGTCTTCTGCGCTTACTCCGTTGCACCTCGTACGGGTCCCTTGCCTTGCTGAACCGAGCCGGCAAGTGGGCATCATCGAGAGCGGCTTGAGCTTGGTCCACATGGCTTGTGGACCAAAACTTGCGGAACGGGACGCCACATGACGGGCATTCATAAAAGTGCAGCTCGGCGTTCTCTTTATTGCGGACAGGCTCCGAGTAGTAGCTTTTGATCTTGCGACCCCTTCGACAAATAACGCATTCCGCTAGGCGGTCAGGATTCATAGTGCCTACACATCCCCTTTACGAGGATTCCCCGGACGCCCCGCTCTCCACAACGTGTGAGGTGACGGTGGATTTCTTCGTTCCGTCTCTGCGTCACGCACGCCGGTAGATCGCATTCCGCGTAGTCGCAGCGCGGATTGTCTGGCGAGATGTCTGTATGGTTCGGGTCCGGCCCGTTCATCCAATCCCAGTCCGGATAGCTGTTCCATGGTGTTGATGTTGCTGCGTCTTGTTCCATCTCTGATCATGATCTCAATTCCGCCCTCTTTCTTAGCTGACATCTTCAACTCCCATGGCATCGAAGCCAGTAGGAGGGGGTAGGAGCGGGGCGTCGGGAGCGCCCCGCTGACTTACTAGATCAAAACGTTACTTGCGAACGTCTTGAATTCCTCAGTGAGGTAGTAATGGGCGTAGTTCCCGCGCCCTCGACCGCCCGGCACTTCGTAGAAGACACCAGCTTGCACAAGGTCCTCTAGGGTCCGGTCGGTTGTGGTGCGCTTCACGTCCAGATAAGTCGTAAAGCGTTCATGTACGCCATCGAGATGGACCGCGCGGATAAGGTCAAGACGTAGTGCGGGAACCACAGTTGACGTAGCAACTCGGCGGACCACTTCGGCGACCTCGGCTTCCGGTACACCCATCGCAAGTAGCGAGCGGCCCACAATTTCAAAGCAGTTAGCCAAGCGGAAAGGCTCTTCCCGCTCCACGGGTCCGTTCACGTCGCGGTAGTAGCGATCACGGGGAACTGCTGTGCGAGCCATAGCTGTGAAGTCAGCGCAGTCCTCGATCAAATGATCTAGATCGTCTGGCAGCTTGGTATTCACGTAGTTTTCCCGGCCAAGCTTGACAAGCTCTTTACAGATTCGCTTCAACTCCGTCTTTACCGCAGGAGAGTTATCGCGAATCTTGCGGGCTTCACGCCAGGCCAGGGATCCCGGAAAGGGCCTGTAGTAGATGAACCTCTCCCCCAGGCCAGTCACAGGCTGGTCGACGCCGACACCCGTGGCGCAGACGCAAAAAGAGACACGCCCACTCCACTGGATGTCAACGCCGTTGAAAGTACGCACCGCGTGGCCGTCGTGGACATCCCGCAACAATGCGTAGATGTCTTCTTTGACTGCGGAGTTGGCGACGAGTTGGCTGATGTCAGGCACATGGACGACTGCCTCACAGCCGTTGCCGAGTTGAGCCAAAATGCCTGTCGGCCTGACCTCTTTCGTCTTGCTGTCGATTTCAGCCCCGAAGATTCCGGCTTTGGTGACATCGCCAACTACCCTGTCGCGGG
This sequence comes from Streptomyces sp. NPDC058525, assembly GCF_042719495.1. NCBI lineage: Bacteria > Bacillati > Actinomycetota > Actinomycetes > Kitasatosporales > Streptomycetaceae > Streptomyces > Streptomyces sp. NPDC058525. The sequence continues at coordinate 54,275 of NZ_JBHXNP010000005.1, read as the reverse complement.
GGGTGAACTCCTGTGACACCGTCTTACCGGATGATGGCGGGTTGACTGTTATGCCCATCAGCGGTTTGTGTTCGCATCGGGCGTCCGCGCTGACAGCAACGGCCAGATCAAACGCTAGTGATCCCGGATCGGCTCCGGGTAGGATCTTGTTGTATAGCTCTTTCGCGCGATTCCATGGCAACAATGGTGGCTTCCTTCCTGCACACCTCCAAGGTGAGGGCGGTTAGATGTCGTTGGCCCGGTAGTAGATCCTGGCCACGTCCTGTGCGACACGCTCGGGAGATTTCCAATTCGACTCACCCCGGCTGTACTTCCCGAGGGGCGAACCAAGAATGAGTGCGGTCAACGTATCCAGGTCGGTACCCTGGCGCTTGAGTTGGCGGACAACTCGATAGCGGCCGGAGGATCGGTCGGCGCAGCCGTCGACCAGAAGGGTCGTTGCCCAATCAGGCAACCAGGTTGCCACGGCGGGCACTTCATGCAGGAGCAGCGCTTCCACAGGGAAGCTGGGGACCACCTCGGGCCCGTTGGCACTGCGCCAGGCCGTCGAGGCCGGCGAGTGCTCTGCGAGGGCTTCCTGAACCTCAGTCAGTCCGTACCGGCGCTGCGGCTCATGGAGAGCGATACGCGGTCGCCATCCGCCGTATTTGGCCCGAGAACCCACCGGGGGGCGGAGTAGCTGTGTCGCGTCGAAACCACTGGGGTCGGCGTCCAGAGCGGCGACCAGTCGGGAGTTCAGCTCTTGCAGAGCGACTACGTCGGTCAGGAGGTCACGAAGTCCGAAGTACACATGCCAACGGTCGGGCGATGATTCGACGACCATCGTGGGCGGCAGCCCGAGCCAGTCGCACTCTTTGAGCACCACGTCCAGGGGTCTGGGGGTGTCAATGTCCGCCGAGGCGGTCCATGCCCCTGCCCAGTTCGAGCGACGGCGGTTGTCCGTGGTGCGGTAGAGACCGGTCGTCGCGAACGCGTCGCCCCAGTGCACGAGGCGGAACCTGCGGGCTTGTAGGCGGTCCCTCAGTCTGTCCGTGCGGTACATGACCGTATCGGCCGGACCGTCGCGGCAGACGCCCGCATACAGGTCCTGGGAGCCCTTGTGGTCGAACCGGTAGACCACGTCCGCGTAAGCCGCGAAGTCGCGGTATAGATCGTCTTCGTTCATAGTCGGCCGTCGTGGCCATGCTCGCGGAGCCACTCTTTCAGGGCCCGGTGGATCATGTTGGTGGGGCGGCGGTCCTCCGCTTTCGCTGCCTCGGTCATGGCTTCCCACAGCGGCTTGTCCAGCCGCACGGTGTGGAACTGCTCCCACCGGCTTCCCGGTGCTGATGTCTTGGGCATTTCCAGATCTCCTTTCAAGATCACGCGTTTGTACCACCCATTGTACACTATGTACCACGCTTTGTCCAGCTCTGTCCGCAAAGCGCAGCTTTGTGCAACAGCTATCCGGACATTACCTGTGGGTAGCAAGGGTGAAACCGCTAGATCACCAGGGCCGCGCGGGAGGGCAGGCGCTACGACGTTCGGCCGTAGACCCTCAGGCCCTTGCAGCGCTTGCGGGGGGCGGGGTCACTCGGCGGCCGGGCGAGGACCTACTACGACTGCCAGTAGTGGCAGGAGTCTGGACCCGCACCGCACCGCACCGCATTGATCACGTGCTGATAGAGCGACGCACCCGGCTGATCACCCGCTGCGCCTCAGCGCCGTACACGGCAGATTGGTGCAGCATCCTCCACACCCGTAGGTGGGTGGCCAGGGTGTCCGCGCCTTCAAGCCAAAACTCCGCGTGCCACGTCTCCGTGGTCACACGGTCGTCATAGATCCAGAAGCCGTTGCCCGGCGGAAGGCACAGGGCGGCGTCCAGGGGCACAATCCCGAGCCGGACGGTATCCATGCCCACGGTTCCCATGAGGCGGTCTAGCTGGGCCGCCAGGACCTCAGGAGGGCATACCCGGGCGTGAAGGGCCCCCTCCCACAGAAGAATGTGATACTGCTTGCCCGAGTCGTACAGGCCCGCTTGCCGCCTCATGCGGGAACGCACGGCCCCTTCGATATCCCGAGGGCTCTGGTGCAGCTCCGCGAAGCTGCCGAGGATCGCCCGCGCGTAGTCGGGGGTCTGGAGCACTCCGACGACCCAGGACGACTCCCAGGCTCGGAGAACTCTCGCGCTCGCCTGTGCGGCGTTGTGCGCTTCCTGCACCGGACGCTGTCCTCTGGCGAGCTGCCGCCGCCAACTCCGGATCTCGCTCTCGAAACCCCTGAGGCGGGCGTGCAGCTCCTCGTACGCCCCGGGGTGCCCTGTGGCGTCGACCCATGCTCGGAGATCGTCGGCGGTGGGCGTCTGGCGTCCGTTCTCCAACTTGCTGATCTTCGACTGCGGCCAGCCGAGAATCCGTGCCAGAGCAGTACCGGTGAGACGCCCGTGTGGGCTCTCGGAGCGCATTTCGCGCAGCCGTCGGCCCAACTCCTCACGTGCCCTCTGAAAGTCGGTCGTGCTCACCGGTACCCGTTCCGTTTCCCGCTCTTGCTTCTACTTGCCCTGCTCTGCCGTGAACTCCCGGTACGGCACGGCGTGATGCCATGCCGCGTCACGGACCATGGCGTACCGGACGACCTCAGCCGGCTCGGTGATCAGCTCGGCGTCCAACAGGTTGTCGTCTCCGTCGAACCGCAGGAGCGCGACGAGTCGGCTGTCGAACAACCAGAAGTCCTCTTCTGGGAGTTGGAGCTCGCCGGCCTCCGTCCGGGACAGGTTGCGGATGTCCTCCCCGAGGGCTTCGTTCTTCTCCGCGTGCGCGGTGAGGTAGCGCTGTCCCTCGGTGGGCGTCGGGGTGTCAACGATCCGGACCCGGCCGACGATTGCGCCGCCTGCGGTCTTCTCCTTGATGGTTCGGGCCCACGGCGTGTCCAGGTCCCACACAGGGGCCTCGCCCCGGAGGAACTGGCCATAGGTGTCAGTGAGTTCGTCGGACGCGTACCTTCGCCGGGTTTCCAGTCGCCATGCCGTGTGCTCGAAGTTCTCAAAGAGCTTGCCGAACGCGTCCAGGTCAATGATCCGGGCCTGACGGGTCTTATCCTTCGGAGTCCAGTCGGTCAGCAACTCTCGCGGTACGACGACGGCCACCTCCCCCTCGCCCAGGTGCCGGAGCTGGGCGACGTCCTCGGGGTCGGTCAACGGTGGCCCGTGCACGATCACCTCGCCCGAGCCCAAGTCCTCATGGACCGATGGGCACCCTCCCTCGCCGCTCCCCGTGCCGTTGAACCTCAACTGTCGCGCCATCACTCGCCGCCTTTCCCGGCGGAAGTTGCCCCACGGGAGAGCGTGTCCGTTGGGACATGCGAATGTCGAGGCATCCCCGGGGACCGCGAGAGAATAGCCGAGAATATTCTCTATCTGCCCCAACTCCCGCCCCCTACGGTCGAACCGCCAGCCACGACCGATGCGGGGAGCACACATGGCAGCCAAGATCAATGAGCACGAGACCGACGCGAGCAAGTGGGAGTACGTGACGTACGCCCCTTCCGGTGAGACCTGCCCGGCCTGCATGCTGCCGATCGGGCGGCTTGAGCGGGTACGCCGGGGAGAGCTTGAACGGGCTTCAGGTTCCCCCGTTGTGGTGTACCGGCACGTCGCCTGCCCGAAGGACTGACGACCGGTGGCCACGCCCGCGAAGACCGGACGGCGGATCCTGTCCGTCGAGTGCCGCCTCGGGGAACGGGCGGGCTATGAGGACGTTCACAGGATGTGCCGTCAATCCCGGGATGTACCCCTGCCGTACTCCGGCGGTTCGATCCTGCTCGTCCGCAAGTGCCAGTGTCCCTGCCACCGCCGCTAGCAGACGATCCGACCGAACTTAGCCATCTGCCGGTCAACTTGCTCTTGCGTGCGGGGCGGATGGTTCCGGCAGATCACCTGCGTACCGTCATCCGCTTCCCAACTTCCAGCGACACCGCCGTGGTGGCTGCACGCCCCCTGCTTACCGATGGAGAAGGACAGAGTCCCGTCGGCACAGACAGCTCCCTCGTACGTCCAGTTGATCGGCGTACGTGTGGTGGGTGCCGCTGACGGCACCGACGCCAGTCTGGCCTGCCTCTCGCGCTCCTCCTGTTCGTCGCGCTTGATCCCGTCGATGATCCCGAAGATCATGAGCGCCGGGAACACAAGCACAAACAGTCCGGCACAGACCATGCCGAACCAATGCCAGACCTTCTTCGCAATCTTCACGGTCCGCTGGGCCACGGAACGCATGCTCACAGCGCGCACTTCGCGTGTCTGCACATCCGGTGCTCGGCGGCCCGCTCGATGGCCTCAGCCTGCGAGCTGTACTCGATCACATCCTGGGACGCGATGCCCTGCGCCTCGTTGCCCTGCTGCCCAGACACCAGCCCCGGACACTCTCTGGACCGGTGCACGGCGTCGCCCTGAGCGGCGACCCAGTAGGACTCACTCACCTTCACCCTCCCCTGCTTTGGCGGCCAAGCCTGCCATCTACGGAGCATGGACACCATGCCCACAGGCTGCCCCCCGGCGCGGGGACTCGCACTGGCCTCACCTGGGCAAGCGCGTGTGCTCTCGAAAATGCCCCGCAACATACATTGGGCACCCCCGGACAAGCACTCTCTCACGGCTCCTCTTTTTTCTCCTTCTATACATAAAGTAGATCGCGGGGCATTTAAAACCGCAGGCCAGGCGGCAGGTTCGGGCATTCCCGGAGGACTTCCCGGGCGTGGCATGCACGGACCTACCGGAGACGCCATAGGCACGTAGGGCGGCGCGACGTGCGCCGAAACCCCACCCACAGGGGCATAGCCGCAGGTCAAAGCCTGTTTCAGGCCGTAACCCCCGTGCACGGAAGCAGCGCGATATGACGAAAACCCTTGTCCGCGATCTTGGGATTCCATGGTTAAATTTGAATATCTCCACCCAACTTGCCAAACATGGACCCACGTGCACCGCTTTGACAGGGTGGGCGGCGGGTTGGCCTTTGAATCGATTTCAACCTACGCATTGCACTTGATCGCTGCCCCGGCGTAACCACCGGAAAATGATCGAGCGGGAACCCAACCCGGTTTCAGCACAGGCCGTCACGCGTAATGTTCAGACAGGGGGAGTTCACCGCACACCGTTGGGAGATCACCCATGCCTCACCGCCAGAACCTCACCGGCCAGACCAGGGCGGATTGACCACCGTCAGAACCCTGCCCGGCTACCCCGGTTACCTGGTCTCGGACTGCGGCCGGATACAGGGACCGGGCAGGCACGGCGTACCGGCATGGCTCAAGTCGAGCCCCAACCCCAAGGGTTACCTGCATGTGTGCGTCAAAGACTCGTCCGGGAACATCGTCACCCGGTACGTCCACTACCTCGTAGCGCTGGCTTTCCACGGGGAGAAACCGCACCCGAAACACCATGCCGCCCACTTGAACGGCGACAACCAGGACAACCGCGCCTCAAATCTCGCGTGGAAGACCCCGAAGGAGAATGAGGCCGACAAGAAATTGCACGCGACCGCATGAAACCGCACGACCAACGCGTGATCTATTGGCCCCGGACACACATCGAACCCCTGTGGAAGACCACGGGGGTTCATTCGTATGCCCATACGCAGCAGTGGAGACCCATGCGGTGGGCAATGCATGGTCATGCAGGAATCGTGCACCCTTTGGGGCTGACTCCGAAGAGCGAGAGATGGTGTACGGAAAGTGTGTCAGCGGCCTGTGTGGGACCGTGCGTCAGAACGGCCTAGGATGAACTCAAACGCACGGTACGTGCGGATGCCGCTCGGAGTCGTGCACGTTCATCTGGCACCCGTAGGTGCGCACCTCGTATGTTCCCTTGACGTCCACTGCCGTGCTCCGGTCGCTGCTGCTGGTCATGGAACAAGGGTAGGCGGTGCCCGGAGGGCCTCCGGCCGCCCGGGGGCGGCGGCCCGCGCCGTGACAGGACGGCGGGCGGGTGGCAGGATCGCGGCCATGCCTCACGTACCGCCCCGGATCAGCAGGCGCCACGCCCTGCGGGCCCTGGTGGCCGTACTCGCCCTGCTCGGCGTCCTGGTCTGGTGGCTGAAACCCTTCGGGGAGCCGGAGCTCAAGGGGGAGCTGGCCTTCAGCACGGGCGTCAGGACCGGGGTCTACCACCGCTACGGAGAGCTGCTGGAGCAGCGGCTGCGGCAGGACATGCCCGGGGTGAAGGTGCGGCTGCAGACGAGCGAGGGCTCGCAGCAGAACCTTCAGCGGGTGACCGCCGGGGAGGCGGATTTCACGGTGGCGACGGCGGACGCGGTGGCCAAGTACCGGCAGGACGGGAAGCCCGGGGCGGACTCGCTGCGCGGGGTCGCGCGGCTCTACGACGACTACGTGCAGCTGGTGGTGCCGGCCGGCTCCCCGGTGCAGTCGGCGCGGGACCTGAAGGGCAAGCGGGTGGCCATAGGCCAGCCGGGATCCGGGGTGCGGCTCATCGCGGAGCGGCTGCTGACGGCGGCCGGGCTGGACCCGGTGCGCGACATCACCCCGGTGTCCATCGGCATCGACACCATGCCGGCCGAGCTGGAGGCCGGGCGGATCGACGCCTTCTTCTGGTCGGGCGGCCTGCCGACGAACGCCGTGCGCGAGCTGTCGGAGCGGTACGACATCCGGCTCGTGCAGCTCGGCGACCTGGTGGAGCAGCTGCAGGGAAGCGGAAGCCCGGCGCGCTACTACCGGGCGGCGGTGATGCCGCAGGACGCGTACGCGCGGGCCCGCAACACCAGCGCGGTGTCCACGCTGGCCGTGCCGAACCTGCTGGTGACCACGGAGGACACGGACCCCGGGCTGACCGAGCAGTTCACCCGGACGGTGCTCGACAGCCGCGACGAGATCGGGGGCGAGGTGCACGCGGCGCAGCTGGTGGACCTGCGGACCGCGATCTACACCGATCCGCTGGACCTGCACGAGGGTGCGCGGCGCTACTACCGTTCGGTCAAGCCGTAGCGGTCGGGGTACCGGCCTGGGGCAGCAGCATGGTCGCCGCGGCGGCCGCGCCGATCAGGCCCGCGTGCGTGCCCAGACTCGCCGGGACCACGGTCAGGCCCTGTACGAAGGACAGCGTGGCGTAGTCGGCGAGGTGGCTCCGGATCGGGGCGAAGAGGGTCTCGCCGCAGGCCGCGACGCCTCCGCCGATGACCGCGATGTCCGTCTCGACGAGGGTCGCGGTGGCGGCGATGGCCGCCGCCAGGGCGCGGCCCGCCCGGTCGAAGGCTGCCTGCGCGACCGGGTCCCCGGCCTCGGCGGCGGCGGCCACTCCGGCGGCCGTGGCGTCGCCCCCGGGCTCGGCCGGGGTCCAGCCCTGGGCGCGGGCCCAGTCGGCGATGGCGGTGCCGGAGGCGATCGACTCGACGCAGCCGCGGCTGCCGCAGACGCAGGGGTCGCCGTCGAAGGCGACGCTGATGTGGCCGATGTGGCCCGCGTTGCCGGTGGGGCCGGGGTGGAGCTGGTTGTTCAGGATGAGGCCGCCGCCGACACCGGTGGAGACCACCATGCACAGGGCGTTCGCGTGGCCCCGGGCCGCTCCCAGCCAGTGCTCCGCCGCGGTCATCGCCACGCCGTCGCCGGCCAGCACGGCCGGGACGTCGGCGCCGCGCGCCGCGAGCTCCGCGGTGATCCGGGCCTGGACGGGGAACTCCCGCCAGGCCCCGATGTTGACCGGGCTGACCGTCCCCCGGGAGGAGTCCACCGGGCCGGCGCTGCCGATCCCGCAGCGGGCCGCGGAGGGCCACAGCGGGGAGCCGGACAGTTCGGCGATGACCTCGGTGACCGCCGCCATCACGGTCTCCGCGTCCCCGCCGCGCGGGGTGGGGCGGCGGGTGGTAGCCGTCATGGTGCCGTCGGGGTGCACGAGCGCCCCGGCGATCTTCGTCCCGCCGATGTCGATCGCCACCGTCAGGCCCGCGGCCGGGGTGCCGGCTCGCGGGGTGGGGAAGGGGGCGGTGGGGGTGGTCACGGTGGCGGCTCCAGGCAAGGGGTCAGGATTCAGTATGCGCCGCCGGCGGCGCCGTACTCTCGCGGGGCTCCAGCCGCGGCTGCTCGCTCGTGCGCACCGCGGGGGGCCGTCCCGCGAGGACGGCGAGGAGCTCCTCGGCGGCGAGCCGGCCGAAGCCCGCGGTGTCCCGTACGAGCGCGGTGAGCCTGGGGTGGGTGACCCGGCACAGCGCGGAGTCGTCCCAGGCCACCACGGAGAGCCGGCCGGGCACGGGGATGCCGAGCTCGGCGGCGACCGCGATCCCGGCGACGGCCATCACGTCGTTGTCGTAGACGAGTGCGGTGGGCGGCCCGGGCTCGCCGAGGACCCGGCGGGTGGCCGCCGCGCCCTCGGCGTCGGAGTAGTCGGTGACCACGGAGCGCACCCGGTCGGGGCCGAGCCCGCGCCGCGCGGCCTCGGTGCGCAGCGCCTCGATCCGGCGGGCCGTGTGGGCGAGGCCGGGCAGGCCCGCGACGTGGACGATCCGGCGGTGGCCGAGGCCGTGGAGGTGGTCGAGGATGCGGGTCATCGCGCCGGCGTCGTCGGCGCGGACCGAGGAGACGGCGGCCTCGGCGCGGGAGAGGTCCCCCTCGCCGACCATGACCGCGGGCAGGGCCAGCTCCGCGAGCAGCGCGGGGCGCGGATCGTGGACGCGCGGGTCGACGACGAGGACGCCGTCGACCCGCCGCTCGGCCCACCAGCGGCGGTAGACGGCGCACTCGGCGTCGATGTCCTCGACGACCTGGAACAGCAGGGCGGTCCGGGCGGCGGAGAGGACCTCCTGGATGCCGGAGACGAGCTGGAGGAAGAAGGACTCGACGCCGAGCGTGTGCGCGGGCCGCGCGAGGACCAGCCCGACGGCTCCGGAGCGTTCGCCGGACAGGGCGCGGGCGGCGCTGTTGGGCTGCCAGCCGAGCTCTTCGGCGACGCGGCGGATCCGGGCGCGGGTGGCGTCGGAGACGCCGGGCCGGTCGTTGAGCGCGAAGGAGACGGCGCTCTCCGATACTCCGGCCCGGCGGGCTATGTCCTTGATGGTGGGTCTGCGAGCCATGCCTGCCTCGTCCTTCGGTGACTTCCGAAATACCGCTGTCCCATTCCGCGCGGTTCCCTGCGGCCGGTCACAGCTAAAGCGCATTAGTTCCCACAGGTTCTGATGGCCGGAACCCTTGTGTCAACAGGGCTCAAGCGCATAAGTACACAAGGCCGAGGCCCTGTTGACTTTCCACCTCCGCCCCGGCAGGTTGTGGCTCGCCCGGTGAATTCCTAGGACTCCAGGGACGCCCAGTGCATGAGCACGCGCTCCGTTTCGGCGCCAACTACACGCCCGCCCAAGGCTGGTTCCACCACTGGCTGGACTTCGACCTCGACGAGGTCAGGGCCGATCTCGACTCGATCGCCGCACTCGGGCTGGACCACGTCCGCGTGTTCCCGCTGTGGCCGGTGTTCCAGCCGAACCGGACGCTGATCCGGCCGCGCGCCGTGGAGCAGCTCGTCGCGCTCGCCGACGCGGCGGCCGAACGCGGCCTGGACGTCGCGGTGGACGGGCTCCAGGGGCACCTGTCGAGCTTCGACTTCCTGCCCGCCTGGACCCGGACCTGGCACCGGCGCAGCCTCTTCGCCGACCCTGAGGTGGTCTCCGGCCAGGAGCACTACCTGCGCACGCTGGCCGCCGCCCTCGCGGACCGGCCCAACTTCCTGGGCATGACCGTCGGCAACGAGATCAACCAGTTCTCCGACGACCCCCACCCCGACCCCGACCGGATCACCCCGCAGCAGGCCGCCCGCTGGCTGGAGCGGATGCTGGCCGCCTGCGAGGAGGGTGCGCCCGGGCGGTTCCACGTGCACGCCGAGTACGACGCCGCCTGGTACCGGGACGGGCACCCCTTCACCGTCGCCCAGGCCGCGCGGCTGGGCGCGGCCACCGCCGTGCACTCCTGGGTGTTCAACGGCACCGCGCAGCGCCACGGCCCGGCGGGGACGGCGACCGAGCACCACGCCGCGTACCTGGTCGAGCTGTCCAAGGCCTGGGCGCTGGACCCGCACCGGCCGGTGTGGCTCCAGGAGGTCGGCGCGCCCGCCCCGCTGATCGGGCCCGAGCGGGCGGCCGCGTTCACCGAGGCCACCGTGGCGGGCGCCCTGGACTGCCCGGACCTGTGGGGCGTGACCTGGTGGTGCTCGCACGACGTCTCCCGGGAGCTCGCGGACTTCCCGGAGCTGGAGTACGGCCTCGGCCTGCTCACCAACGACCGCCGGACCAAGCCCGCCGGGGCCGCCGTCGCCCGGATCGCCGAGCGGTGGCGGGGGCGCGCGCACCGTCCCGCCGTACGGTCCACCGCGCTGGTCGTGGACGTCGGCGGGGCGGAGACGGCTCCGCGGCGCTCGGTGTGCGCGCCGGGCGGGGCCTTCTTCGAGGCGTGGGCGGAGCTCACCGCGCAGGGGGTCCGGCCGGCGGTGGTGCTGGCCGAACTCGCCGAGGACCAGGCGCACCTGTCCGCGCGCGGCATCACCGAGGTGCTGCGCGTTCCCGACCCGATCTGACGCCCATCCGGAGGAACCGGCATGTCCGAGAGCGATGCGTTGAGACACCCCGAGGCGCGGCGCGAGGCGATACCGATCGACGATCCGCGGTGTGGCGCGTTACGGCCGGGCCGACGCACGGTGCTGGCGGCCGGGGCGGGGGCGGTCGCCCTGGCGGCCGGGTCCGCCCCGGCACCGGCCGCCGCCGCGCAGGCCCGGGCAGCCACGGCCCCGTCGGCCACAGCCCCGGCCCCGGCGGCCGCGGCCGCCCCTGCCACCCCCGCCGACCTGGCCCCGTACGCCTCCTACTGGTACCCCGATTCCCTCCCCGACGGCGCCCCCGGCCCCGGGATCGTATGGCGCTCGCTCAAGCGGTGGACCCCGCAGAGCGATCCCGATCTCGCCCACAACACCGCGACCGTGCCGCTCGCGCCGCGCTTCACCCCGGTGCCGCCGCACCCAGGCGCCCGCGCCGGCCAGGCCCGGATCGCCTCCCTCGTCTCCTTCGGCCCGACCGCGCAGAACCCCTCGCAGGGTTCGGCCACCGCGGACCACTACGCGCTGGCGCACTGGGCGTACATCGACGAGCTGGTGTTCTGGGGCGGCTCCGCCGGCGAGGGCATCGTGCTCGCCCCGAACGCGCCCGTGGTGGACGCGGCGCACCGCAACGGGGTCCGGGTGCTGGGCAACGTGTTCCTGCCGCCCGCGGCCTACGGCGGCGACCTCCGGTGGACCCGCGACCTGGTCCAGCGGGACTCCCTCGGCCGCTTCCCGATCGCCGAGCAGCTGGTGCGGGTGGCGACGGCGTACGGGTTCGACGGCTGGTTCGTCAACGCCGAGACCGAGGGCGGGGACAGCGAACTCGCCACCCTGATGCGGCTGTTCCTGCGCGCCCTGCGGGCGGCCGGCGAGCCGCACGGGCTGCGCATCACCTGGTACGACGCGATGAACACCACCGGGCGGGTCGGCTGGCAGGGCGCGCTCAACGAGCTCAACCAGGAGTTCTTCGAGGACCGGGCCGGAAAGGTCGCGGACACGATGTTCGTGGACTTCCGCTGGACCCCGCGGTCCCTGGCCGACTCGGGGGCGCTCGCGGACCGGCTGGGCCGGTCCCGGCACGAACTGTGGGCGGCGGTGGACACCGAGTCCCACGGCTGGAACTCCGCCGTCCGCTGGGACGCGATCATCCCGCGCGAGCGCGAGCACGTGGTCAGCTACGGCTTCTACCGGCCCGAGTGGACCCGCAACCACCTCACCGACCGCTCCCCCGGCGCCTTCCACCGCGCCGACGACCGGTTCTGGACGGGCGCGTCCCTCGATCCGTCCCGCCCGGACCCCGCCGACACCTGGCGGGCCCCGGCCAGCGCCGTCGCCGACCGGGCCACGGTGGCCTCGCTGCCCTTCGCCTGCTCCTTCAACACCGGGCACGGGGAGCGCTGGTACGAGGAGGGCGAGGTCGCCTCCGACATCGCGTGGAACCACCTCGGGCTCCAGGACCGGCTGCCGGGCCGCCGCTGGGTCGTGGACACCGCCGGGCAGCGGCCCGCCGTAACCCTGGACTTCGCGCGCGCCTGGCGCGGCGGCTCCAGCCTGCTCGTCGCCGGGCCCCTCACCGCCCCGGCCGCCGTCGGCCTGCACGCGACCCGCCTTCCGCTGACCCGGTCCACGGCCCTGGAGCTGGTGCACGCCACCGAGGCGGGCCCGGTCGCCGTCGAGGTCGGGGTGGCCACCCGCGAGCCGGCGGCTCCGGGCGAGCCCGTCCCGTACACCTGGCTGCGGGCGGAGACCCTCGGCGCGGGGCGTGCCTGGCGCCGGACCCGGGTCGGGCTGTCGGCGCTGGCGGGGAGGACGGCATACGGGCTCGCGGTACGGATCACGGGGCTCGGGACGGAAGCCGTGGCCTGGCGGCTCGGGGCCCTGTCGGTACGCGACACCGCCGCCGCCCGGCGCCCGGCGGCTCCTGCCGCACTGACCGTGGACGCCGCGGCCCGCCACGAGGACCAGGCCCGGCTCCGCCTCTCGTGGCGCAGGGCGGCCGGGCCGGTCCGGCACTACGCGGTGTCCCGGGTGCTGCCCGACGGCAGCCGCCGCTTCCTCGGCGGAACCTGCTCCGCCGCCCTCTACCTGCCGTCCGTCCGGCGGGCCGGGCAGGAGCGGGCCACGGTCCTCGAGGTGCGGGCCGTGGACGAGCTGTACGCGGCCTCCCTCCCGGCCCGCACCACCCTGAGCTGGTAGAACCGCAGGTCAGGAAGGGTGCGGTTCGGTGCGCGGGACCGCCACCGTGACCCGCAGCCCGTGCGGCGGGTTCGTCTCGTACGAGAGGGACCCGCCGCCCGCGGCGAGCAGGGCCCGGGAGATCGACAGGCCGAGCCCGGAGCCCTTGACGTTCTGGTGGCGCCCGCTGCGCCAGAACCGGTCGCCGATGCGCATCAGCTCGTCCTCGGTGAGGCCGGGGCCGCGGTCGGCGACGACCACGCGCACGGTGCGCTCGACGACGGAGACCGACACCTCGACCACCTCGCCGGCGGGCGTGAACTTCAGGGCGTTGTCGATGACGGCGTCGAGCGCACTGGACAGGGCGATGGGGTCGGCCCAGCCGGTGACCGCGGACCGGCCCGTCGCGGTGAGCCGTACGCCCTTCTCCTCGGCGAACGGACTCCAGGCGGCGACCCGCTCCGCGGCCAGCGCGCCGATGTCGGTGAGGCTGATCTCGGCGGAGGCGTGCTCGGCCAGCGCCAGGTCCAGCAGGTCGTCCAGGACCTGGGTCAGGCGCTTGCCCTCGGCGCGCACGGAAGCGATCTCCTCGTTGCCCTCGGGGAGTTCGAGGGCGAGCAGCTCGATCCGCAGGAGCAGCGCGGCGAGCGGGTTGCGCAGCTGGTGGGAGGCGTCCGCGACGAACGCCCGCTGCTGCTCCAGTACCTCTTCGACGTTGTCGGCCATCTCGTTGAACGACCGGGCGAGGCGTTGGAGTTCCGGCGGCCCTCCGGCGGCCGCGACCCGCGAGTTCATCCGCCCGGTGGCGATGCCGTGGGCGGCCGCGTCCAGGGTCTGCACGGGCTTGAGGACCCAGCTGGTGAGGCGCAGGGCGGCCCCGAAGGCGACCAGCATGGCGGCGGCGAGCCCGCCCGCGATGAGCAGCCAGCCGCGCAGGATCCGGGCGCGCATCAGGTCGGTGGGCGATTCGGTGGCGACGACCGCGACCACGTCCCCGTCGAGCACCACCGGGGAGGCGACCAGGAGTTTGCCGTGGGTCTGCCAGGGCCAGACCTGGCCGGGGTCGTGGCTGCGCCGCCCCGCCAGTGCCTCCTTGAAGGCGAGGCGGCCCTCGCCGGACGCGGGGAGCTGCCACCAGCCGGGGGCGCGGGCCATGGCGTTGTCGTCGCGGTAGAAGATGCCGACGCGGATGCCGTACAGGTCCTGGTAGCGGGCGAGTTCGTGCTGGAGGGTCGCGATGCGCTCGTCGGCGCCGCTGGATCCGGCGCCCTCGGCGTCGATGACGAACTGGGCCAGGGCGGCGAAGCGGGCGCTGTCGTCGATGCGGTCGACGACCACCCGCTGCTGCTGTCCGGCGGCCAGGCTCACGGCGAGCGGGAAGCCGAGCGCGAGGAGCGTGCCCGCCATCAGGACGACGAGCAGCGGGAGCAGCCTGGCGCGCACGGAGCGGGTTCCTTAGGGGGTGGTGGGGGCGACGAGCCGGTAGCCCACCCCGCGGACGGTCTCGATGAGGGCGGGCATGCGCAGCTTGGAGCGCAGCGAGGCGACGTGGACCTCCAGGGTGCGGCCGGTCCCCTCCCAGCTGGTGCGCCACACCTCGCTGATGATCTGCTCGCGGCGGAAAACGACCCCGGGCCGCTGCGCGAGCAGCGCCAGCAGGTCGAACTCCTTGCGGGTGAGCGGCACATCGGCGCCGTCCACGCTGACCCGGCGGGTGGGCAGCTCGATGCTGACGGAGCCGAGCCGGACCGTGGCGGGGGTCCCGGTGCCGGTGGCGGCGGCCTCCTCGGAGGCGCCGGTGCGCCGGGCGACCGCGTGGATGCGGGCCAGGAGTTCGCCGGTGTCGTACGGCTTGACCACGTAGTCGTCGGCGCCCATGTTCAGGCCGTGGATGCGGGAGCGCACGTCGGCCCGCGCCGTCACCATGATGACGGGCGTCGCGGTGCGCTTGCGGATCTTCCCGCACACCTCGTAGCCGTCCTGGTCGGGCAGTCCGAGATCGAGCAGGATGACCCCGTAGGGAGGGGTGCTGGGCTGCGCTCCGGCGGGCAGCAGGGCCTGGAGGGCCTCCTCGCCGTTGCGGGCATGGGTGACCTGGAAGCCGTGCCGGGCGAGGATCGCGGACAGGGCGGCGGCGACGTGGTCGTCGTCCTCGACGAGCAGCAGTCTCATGTCGTCCCCCTCTCCTTCTCTCGGTCTTCGGTTCCTGTTCAGGGCCACCTTGCATCCACGCCGATGCGGACGCCCGCGTCAAGGGGGTTCCGGCTCGGCGCGCCTTCCGTTATGCACCCGGTACGAGCAGATCGCGGAGGCGCACGGAGCGTATCCGGGCGAGGCCCGATCGTTATGCTCAATTCTCCCTCAGATGTGATGACGCTGTGGATGCATCGTCACTACTGTCCTCCCAACCGAGGAGGACGGAGCAAGAAGCCGATGAGCGGAGTATCAGTGACCAAGGACGTGCAGGACGCGGCCGGCGCCGCGGACGACCTGGTCGTACTGAGCAACGTCAACAAGCACTTCGGCGCGCTGCACGTGCTTCAGGACATCGATCTGAGCATTGCCCGCGGTGAGGTCGTCGTGGTGATCGGTCCTTCGGGATCGGGCAAGTCCACGCTGTGCCGGACCATCAACCGGCTGGAAACCATCGACTCGGGCACCATCACGCTCGACGGCAAGGAGCTGCCCTCCGAGGGCAGGGAACTGGCCCGACTGCGCGCCGACGTCGGCATGGTGTTCCAGTCGTTCAACCTCTTCGCGCACAAGACGGTGCTCCAGAACGTCATGCTGGGCCAGCTCAAGGTCCGCAAGACGGACCAGGCGGCCGCCCACGCCAAGGCGGTGGCCCTGCTGGACCGGGTGGGCGTCGGCTCGCAGGCCGACAAGTACCCGGCGCAGCTCTCCGGCGGCCAGCAGCAGCGCGTGGCGATCGCCCGTGCGCTGGCCATGGAGCCGAAGGTGATGCTGTTCGACGAGCCGACCTCGGCGCTGGACCCGGAGATGATCAACGAGGTGCTGGAGGTCATGCAGCAGCTCGCCCGTGAGGGGATGACGATGGTGGTCGTCACCCACGAGATGGGATTCGCCCGCTCCGCGGCCAACCGGGTCGTCTTCATGGCCGACGGAAAGATCGTCGAAGAGGCCGCGCCCGAGCAGTTCTTCAGCAACCCGCGAAGTGACCGGGCGAAGGACTTCCTGTCGAAGATCCTGCACCACTGAGGTTCCGGTCTGGTAGTCATCCGGTGACGGACCACCGGCGGGCGGTTCGCGCTGCCCGCGTGTGCGGCCGTACGCGTCGCTCGTCGTTCAACAACGTCTCATCCGAGGGAAGTTCACCATGAAGATCTCCAAGGCCGTTGCGGCCGCGGCCGCGGCCGTCGCTCTCGCCCTGACCGCCACCGCCTGCGGCGGCGGCAGCGACAAGGGCTCCGCCGACGGCGGTGCGTCCGGTGATGCCAAGAAGGACAAGATCGTCATCGGCATCAAGTTCGACCAGCCGGGCCTGGGCCTCAAGACCCCGGACGGCAAGTACACGGGCTTCGACGTCGACGTCGCGACGTACGTGGCCAAGGAGCTGGGCTACCAGCCGGACCAGATCGAGTGGAAGCAGGCGGTCAGCGCCGAGCGCGAGAACCTGATCTCCAACGGCGACGTGAAGCTGGTCGTGGCGAGCTACACGATCAACGACAAGCGCAAGGAGAAGGTCGACTTCGCCGGCCCGTACTTCCTCGCGCACCAGGACCTGCTGGTCCGCGCCGACGACACCTCGATCACCAAGGCCGAGGACCTGAACAAGAAGAAGCTCTGCTCGGTCACCGGCTCCACGTCGGCACAGAACGTCAAGACCAAGCTGGCCCCCGAGGCCGACCTGCAGGAGTACCCGGGCTACTCCGACTGCCTCACTGGCCTTGAGAACAAGGCAGTGGATGCCCTGACCACGGACAACTCGATCCTGGCGGGCTACGCGGCGCAGGACAAGAACAAGGGCAAGTTCAAGCTGGTCGGGCTGAGCCTGAGCAACGAGCCCTACGGCATCGGTCTGAAGAAGGGCGACAAGGACCTTCAGACCAAGGTCAACGCCGCGCTGAAGAAGATGGTCGCGGACGGCGCCTGGGAGGCGGCCGTGAAGAAGAACTTCGGCCCGGCCAACTACAAGAGCGAGCCTGCTCCGCAGATCACCGAAGGCAGCTGATTCATCGGTGAGGGGCGTCGCCGCCCGCCTGTCACGGGCGGCGGCGCACCTCACCGGCCATCCTGGGGAGAGCGCAGGGCATCGTGTTCGATTTTCTTGATTCCGGGCAGTACGACGTGCTCGGAGCCTTCTGGGTGACGGTTCAGCTCACCCTCTACTCGGCGGCCGGATCGCTGGTCTGGGGCACCGCCCTGGCCGGGATGCGGGTCAGCCCGGTCCCTCTGCTGCGGGGCTTCGGTACCGCGTACGTCCACCTGGTGCGCAACACCCCGCTGACCGTGCTGATCCTTGCCTGCTCGCTGGGCTTGTACCAGACCCTCAGCATCAACCTGGGCGGCGACACGTCCAAGGAGGCAGGCTTCCGGCTCGCGGTACTCGGGCTGATCGCCTACACCGGGACCTTCGTCTGCGAGGCCCTGCGATCCGGCATCAACACGGTGCCCGTGGGACAGGCCGAGGCTGCCCGCGCACTGGGGCTGAGCTTCTTCCAGGTGCTCCGCATCATCGTGCTCCCCCAGGCCTTCCGGGCGGTCGTCGCACCGCTCACCAACGTACTGATCGCCCTCACCAAGAACACCACGGTGGCGGCGACCATCGGCGTGGCCGAAGCGGCCCTGCTGATGAAGGAAATGATCGAGAACGAGGCGGACGCGCTCTTCGCCGTCTTCGGGGTCTTCGCCCTCGGCTTCGTCCTGCTGACCCTGCCCACCGGCCTGCTGCTGGGCTGGGTGGCCAAGCGAGTGGCGGTGAAGCGATGACCTCCGTGCTGTACGACACGCCGGGCCCCAAGGCCAAGGCGCGCAACTGGATCTACACCGGCGTCTTCATTGCGCTGCTCGGGCTCGCCGTGTGGTGGGTGTTGTCCCTCATGGCCGAGAAGAACCAGCTCGATGCCGAGAAGTGGACTCCCTTCGTCACCGACAGCCAGATCTGGACGACGTTCTTGATCCCCGGCCTGTTGGAGACCCTCAAGGCCGGCGCGATCGCCATGGTGATCGCGCTGCCACTGGGCGCCTTGCTGGGCATCGGTCGACTGTCCGACCACGCCTGGGTACGGGGGCCGGTCGGCGCGTTCGTGGAATTCTTCCGCGCCATCCCGGTGCTGATGCTGATGCTCTTCGGATCTGCCCTGTACGTGCAGTTCACCAACGTCCCCTCGGACGTCCGGCCGCTGTACGCCGTGGTCACGGGCCTGGTGCTCTACAACGCGGCCGTCATCGCGGAGATCGTCCGGGCGGGCGTGCTGTCCCTCCCCCGCGGCCAGACCGACGCGGCCAAGGCGATCGGCATGCGCAAGGGCCAGACCATGACGTATGTGCTCATCCCGCAGGCAGTCACGGCGATGCTTCCGGCCCTGGTCAGTCAGCTCGTGGTCATCCTCAAGGACACCGCCCTAGGCGGTTCCCTGCTCGGCCTCGCCGAGCTGCTGTCGATGTACCGGCAGGTCTCGGCGAACTACAGCAACACCATCGCCACCCTCGTCGTGATCGCGCTGATCTACATCGTCGTGAACTTCGCCCTCACCTCGTTCGCCTCCTGGCTCGAGGCCCGGCTGCGGAAGTCGAAGAAGGGCACCGGCGCGGTCGTCGGCGTGGCCGAGGTCAGCGACATGGCCACCGGCGCCAACAACGCGGGCGGCTGACTCGAACCCGCTTCCGGCTCCGGAAGCCCCCGACGGCCTGACATAGGGTCAGTCATAGTGCGTAGCCCGTGTGGTGCGGCGGAACACTTTACGCCGCACCACACGGCGTTGTCGCGACCGGCGTCACTTGACGCAGGCACCTCCAGTGGGTTGCATACGTTCTGTGATCACATACCGGACATCGGGAGCCGCGCCATGGACCCGGTGATCGTCGTCGGCGCGGGGCCCGTCGGACTGTCCCTGTCCCTCGCCCTGGCCGGCCAGGGCGTGCCCTCTGTCGTGCTCGACGAAGGGCCCGGCAAGGACGAACCCCGTCCGGCCCGGACCGTCGTCCTGCACGCCGACACGGCGGCCATGGCGCACCGGCTGGGCTGTGCGACGCTGCGCGACGAGGGGGCGTACTTCGCCGCCTGGCGCACCATGCGGCGCAGCCGCCCCGCCCAGCGGATCACCTTCGACGACGGCCCCGCCCCGCTGCACCTGCCGCAGCACGCCCTGGCGCGCGGGCTGCGCGCGGCGGCGGGCGCGCACCCGCTCGTGCAGCTGGTCAGCGACAGCCGGCTGGACTCCGTGGAGCAGGACGACCACGGGGTCACGGCGCACACGCAGGGCGCCGAGACGACGTGGTGGCGCGGGAGTTACCTGGTCGGCTGCGACGGCGCCCGGTCCACCGTGCGCAAACTGCTCGGCATCCGCTTCCCGGGCCGCACCGCCGTGGAGCGGCACGCCGTGGCCGCCCTGCGCACCGAACTGCCCTGGCCGGGCGAGGCGTTGCTGCACCGCAGCCCGCCGCAGGAGGTCACCTCCCGGCCGCTGCCCGACGGGGTGTGGCGGCTGGACTGGCTGCTTCCGGCCCGCGGCGAGCTCGTCACCCCCGACACGCTGGTGACCCTCGTACGGGACACCCTGGCGGCATGGTGCGGGGGTACGACTCCCCCGTACGACCTCCTCGACACCGGGGTCCACACGCTGCACCACCGCCTCGCGCGCCGCTGGCGCGACGGGCGCGCCTTCCTCGCCGGGGACGCCGCCCACCTGCTGGGCGCGCTCGGCACGCAGGGGGTGGAGGAGGGGCTCCGGGACGCGGAGAACCTCGCGTGGAAGCTGTCCCTGGCCTGGCACCAGGGGGCGTCCGAGGCCCTGCTCGACAGTTACGAGGGCGAACGCCGCACGGCGGTCGCCGCACGGCTGCGCGCCGCCGACCAGGCGATGCCGGCGCTGCGGGCCGGGGGCGCGCTGCGCACGTACCTGCCCGGCTCCGCGCGGTCCGCCGAGTCCCTGCTGACCGACGGCCACCTGGGGCGGGGCCCGCTGGGCGCGGCGCCCGCGTACGCCCCGCCGGTGGCCGTACGGGAGGTCCCGACGGCCACGGAACCGGGCGGTCCGGTGGCGAACGTACCGGTGACGGCTCCCGACGGGTCGACCGTGCCGCTGCGCGACCTGCTGGGGCAGGGCCGGCTGCTGGTGGTCCTGGTCGCGCCGGGCACCGGGGTCTGGGACCGGCGCCACTGGCTCGGCGCCGGGCTGATGCCCCGCCTCGCGGCGGCGGTGAGCGCGCTGCCCGTCCGTACCGATCTGCTCGTCGCGGACGGCTATCCGGGGGCTCCCGCGCATACCGTGCTCCTGGTCCGGCCGGACGGACACCTGGCCGCCACCTTCGCGGGGGTGCGTCCGGCGGAGCTGTACGAGGCGGCGGACGCGGTGCGGGCGGGCGCGCCCGCGTCGCGGGTGCCGGCGCGTTCGGCCGCCACGCCGCCGATCGCGGTGATCGATTGACCGGCTCGTGGCCCTCGTGGTTCACTCGCGGGCATGACCGGCAATGACGTACGCCTGTGGCGGAGGGTCCATATGGACCTGCTCCGCTACGCGGGCTGCGTGTGTCGCCCTTCCTGCTGATTCGCCCTTTCCTCCGCGCGCCCCGTGCCGTCACCGGCCTGCGCGCATTCCGCGAACCCAGGAACGGTCCCCTTCATGTCTGCACCATCCGCGCAGTCCACGCTGCCCGCAGCCGCTCCCGCACCCGCCCCCGAGCCCGTCCGGGGCGGCGGCCCCACGGCCGCCGAACTCCTCGACTTCGCCCTGCGCACCGCCGCCGACCCCGAGATCGTGTCCTCGCTGCCCCTCGACCCCGAGGGCCGCACCTGGATCCGGCTGGACGGGCCGGGCGGCAGTGAGGCGTGGCTGATCGGCTGGCCGCCGGGGACGGGCACCGGCTGGCACGACCACGCCGAGTCGCGGGGCGCGTTCGCCACCGCCCGGGGCCGGCTCACCGAGCACTCGCTGGCCGTACGCCTGCCCGCGGAAGGCTGGCAGTCGCTGGAGCTGGCTCCCGGACTGGACCGCAGCCGCAGCCTGGGCGCGGGCACCGGGCGGGCCTTCGGGGAGCACCACGTGCACGAGGTCCTCAACGAGTCCAAGGCCGAGCACGCGGTCTCGGTGCACGCCTACTACCCGCCGCTTCCGCTGATCCGGCGTTACAGCCGCAGCGGCCCGGTGCTCAGCCTGGAGCACGTCGAGCGTCCGGCGGACTGGCAGTGAGCGCCCCGAGCGGCATCGACGAGCTGTTGGAGCGGGTCCGCGCGGGCTATGCCCGGCTCGGCCCCGAGGAGGCGTACGAGGCCTTCCGCACCGGAGCCCTGCTGGTGGACATCCGCTACCAGGCCCTGCGGGAGCGCGACGGCCTGATCCCGGGCGCGCTGGTGGTGGAGCGCAACGAGCTGGAGTGGCGCCTGGACCCGCAGGGCAGCCACCGCGCCCCCGAGGCCGACAGCCACGACCTCCAGGTCGTGGTGATCTGCAACGAGGGTTACGCCTCCAGCCTGGCCGCGGTCTCCCTGCACGCCCTGGGCCTGCACCGCGCGACGGACCTGACGGGCGGCTTCCAGGCCTGGAAGTCGGCGGGCCTGCCGGTGACCGAACCCTCCTGACGCGCCTACCCGGGGTGCTCCAGGTCGTCGGCGTCCTCGCCCTCCGCCTCCAGGGCACGGCGGACCACTCGCAGGGCCATGCCCTCCGGGTACCCCTTGCGGGCGAGCATCCCGGCGAGGCGCCGGATCCGCTTGTCGCGCTCGAGGCCCCGGGTGGCGCGGAGCTTGCGTTCCACGAGCTCGCGGGCGGTCTCCTCCTCCTGGTCGGAGTCCAGCAGTTCCAGGGCGTCCGCCACGAGCGTGGCGTGCACCCCCTTGGTCCGCAGCTCCTGCGCGAGGGCGCGGCGGGCCAGGCCCCGGCCGCGGTGCCGGGACTCGACCCAGGCCCCGGCGAAGGCGGCGTCGTCGATCAGGCCCACCTCCTCGTACCGGGAGAGGACCTGCTGCGACACCTCCTCGGGGATGCCCCGCTTGTGCAGGGCGTCCGCGAGCTGGCGCCGGGTGCGCGGGCTCCCCGTGAGCAGGCGCAGGCAGATCGCCCGCGCCTGCTCCTCGGGGCTCTGGGGCGGCAGTTCCTGGCGGCCTTCACGGCCGCCCCGGTCCCTGCCGCCCCGCTCCTGCTCCCGCACGGGTCAGCTCTTGGCCACGGCGGCCTTGGCCGTCGTCTTCGCCTTCGTGGCGGGCGCGGGCACGGCCGCGGCCTCGGCGGGCGCGGCGGCTGCGGCGTCGTCCGCGGCGGCGTCCTTGCGGACCCCCACGCCCAGCTTCTCCTTGATCTTCCGCTCGATCTCGTTGGCGAGATCCGGGTTGTCCTTCAGGAAGTTGCGGGCGTTCTCCTTGCCCTGGCCGAGCTGGTCGCCCTCGTACGTGTACCAGGCGCCGGCCTTGCGCACGAAGCCGTGCTCCACGCCCATGTCGATCAGGCCGCCCTCGCGGCTGATGCCCTGGCCGTAGAGGATGTCGAACTCGGCCTGCTTGAACGGGGGCGCGACCTTGTTCTTGACGACCTTGACGCGGGTGCGGTTGCCGACCGCGTCGGTGCCGTCCTTCAGGGTCTCGATACGGCGGATGTCGAGGCGCACGGAGGCGTAGAACTTCAGCGCGCGGCCACCGGTGGTGGTCTCCGGCGAGCCGAACATCACACCGATCTTCTCGCGGAGCTGGTTGATGAAGATCGCGGTGGTCTTGGACTGGTTGAGCGCACCGGTGATCTTCCGGAGGGCCTGGCTCATCAGGCGGGCCTGGAGACCCACGTGCGAGTCGCCCATCTCGCCCTCGATCTCCGCGCGCGGCACCAGGGCCGCCACGGAGTCGATGACGATCAGGTCGAGGGCACCGGAGCGGACCAGCATGTCCACGATCTCCAGCGCCTGCTCGCCGGTGTCCGGCTGCGACAGGATGAGGTTGTCGGTGTCGACGCCGAGGGCCTTCGCGTACTCGGGGTCGAGCGCGTGCTCGGCGTCCACGAAGGCGACGGTGCCGCCGGCCTTCTGCGCGTTGGCCACGGCGTGCAGGGTCAGGGTCGTCTTGCCGGAGGACTCCGGCCCGTACACCTCGATCACGCGGCCGCGGGGCAGCCCGCCCACGCCGAGGGCGATGTCCAGCGCGGTCGACCCGGTGGGGATGACCTCGATGGGGTCGTTCGGCTTGTCGCCGAGGCGCATGACCGCACCCTTGCCGAATTGCCGTTCAATCTGTGCGAGCGCGGCGTCGAGAGCCTTCTCGCGGTCGGTGCCTGCCATGGGTTCCACCCGGTTTGCTTGAGTCGATCGCTTCACGCCATTGACGCTAATGCCTGCCACTGACAATGCGCCTCCACGACCGGTACGGCTGTGGATAACTCATCAGAATGGATGTTCGATTTCCCTGTCAAGCGCACCACGCCGTCACCCCGCCGAGCCGGACGTGCCATCGTGGACATGCGGTCGAACGACCGCGGGAAGGGAGCGGTCATGGCCCTCGAGGTACGCCCCGCGTCGGCCTTCGAGGACGTCCGCACCCTGGTCGGCCCGAAGTCGCCCGGGGCCAACGTCTGCTGGTGCCTGAGCTACCGGATCCCCTCCAAGCTCAACAACGAGCTCCGCGGGCCGGCCCGCGGAGAGTACGTCGCCGGGCTGTGTCGCGGCGAACCCCCGCCGGGCGTGATCGCCTACGACGGCGACGAGCCGGTCGGCTGGGCCGCCGTGGCACCGCGCGCGGACACCTCCTTCGCGCACAGCCGCAGGATCCCGCACGTCGACGACCTGCCGGTCTGGTCCCTGTGGTGCATCCGCGTACGCCCGGGCCACCGCAAGCAGGGCATCTCGCACGCCCTCATCGCCGGCGCGGTCGAGTTCGCCCGCGCCCACGGCGCACCGGCGATCGAGGCCTACCCGCTCGACAACGGCGGCGCCAAGGTCGACCTGACGATGGCGTACGCCGGGCTCCGGAAGAACTTCGAGCGCGCCGGCTTCCGCCACGCCGCCGACACCTCCTCCGTACTGGCCGGCCATCCCCGCGTCCTGATGCGGCTCGACCTGCGCGGCGACCCGGCCGCGAAGCAGGGATCCGCAAAGGTCCGCAAGAGTCCACGGACCCGCCAAGTGACAACCGCGGGTTGACACCCTCTCGACTGTCAACCTACGGTTGCACCCATGACGAACCCTTCCGTGGAACCCGTTCGCATGACCAATCCGGTTCGCCTCGACGACCTCATCGAGGCCATCAAGAAGGTCCACACGGACACCCTGGAGCAGCTCAGCGGCGCCGTCGTCGCCGCCGAGGCCCTGGGCGACGTCGCCGACCACCTCATCGGCCACTTCGTGGACCAGGCCCGCCGCTCCGGTGCCTCCTGGACCGACATCGGCCGCAGCATGGGCGTCACCCGCCAGGCCGCCCAGAAGCGCTTCGTGCCCAAGGCCGACAAGGAGGGCGACCCCGGCCTCGACCCCAACCAGGGCTTCGGCCGGTTCACCCCCCGCGCCCGCAACGTCGTGGTCGTCGCGCAGAACGAGGCCCGCGCCGCCGGCAACACCGAGATCCGCACCGAGCACCTCGTCCTCGGCCTGCTCTCCGAGCCCGAGGGCCTCGCGGCGCTCGCCCTGACCGCCCAAGGGGTCGCGGCCGACGCCGTACGCGCCGCGGCCACCGCCGCCCTGCCCCCGGCCACCGCCGCCCTGCCCCCGGCCGCGGCGGACGTCCCCGACCTCATCCCCTTCGACGCCTCCGCCAAGAAGGCCCTGGAGCTCACCTTCCGCGAGGCCCTGCGCCTGGGCCACGGCTACGTGGGCACGGAGCACCTGCTCCTCGCGCTCCTGGAGCAGGAGCACGGCGAGGGCCTGCTGACCGGCCTCGGGGTGGACAAGAACGCCGTCGAGGCCGCCGTCACCGAAGCCTTGGCAGCGGTACTCGGCGGCGAGGCCGCGCAGTAGAGGCGTCGGCGTCCCGCGTCAGCTCGTACCTCTTCACGTACGCGCCGAGGAAGGCCTGCAGCGTGGCGATGGCCGGGATGGCGATGAGCGCCCCGACCGCGCCCAGCAGGGCGGTGCCCGCGACGACCGATCCGAAGGCGACCGCCGGATGGATGTCCACGGTCTTCGAGGTCAGCTTCGGCTGCAGGACGTAGTTCTCGAACTGCTGGTAGACCACCACGAATCCGAGGACGTACAGCGCGTACCAGGGGTCGACGGCGAAGGCGATCAGGATCGGCAGCGCGCCCGCGAGGTAGGTGCCGATGGTGGGGATGAACTGGGAGACCAGTCCCACCCACACGGCGAGCGCGGGCGCGTACGGCACTCCGAGGATCACCAGCAGGATGTAGTGCGCGATGCCGGAGATCAGCGCCATCAGTCCGCGCGAGTAGAGGTAGCCGCCCGTCTTGGCGACGGCGATCTCCCAGGCGCGCAGCACCTCGGCCTGCTTGGCGGGCGGCAGTACGGAGCACAGGGCGCGCCGCAGCCGCGGTCCGTCGGCGGCGAAGTAGAAGGAGAACAGGCCGATCGTCAGCAGCTTGAAGAGTCCGCCGATCACGGTGGCGGACACGTCGAGCACGCCGGTCGCGCTGTTCTGCACGTACTTCCGCAGCCAGTCGGAGCGCAGCATGCTGTCCTGGATCTCCAGCCGGGACAGGTCGGTGTGGAAGGTGTCGTTGATCGAGTTGATCACCCGGTCGAGGTAGCCCGGGAAGCCTTCCACCATCTCGATGATCTGCCCGGCGAGCATCGAGCCGAGCAGCGTGAGGAAGCCCGCGGCCGTGATGAAGACCGCGAGGAACACCAGGAAGGTGGCGAGCCCGCGGCGCAGGCCGCGGGCCGCCATCCGGGACACCGCGGGTTCGATCGCGAGCGCGAGGAAGAACGCGATCAGGATGTTGACGAGCAGCCCGATCAGCTGGTGGAAGGCCCAGCTGCCGAGCTGGAAGCAGGCGACGAGGGCCAGTACGAGGATCACGGCGCGCGGCAGCCAGCGCGGCATCCGCGCCTCGTCCCTGCCGGGGGGCGCGGCGGCCGGCGGGCTCCCGGCCCCGGCCGTCCCCGCGCCGCCCGCCGGCCCGGCCCCGGCCGCCCCGGTGGGGCCGGCGGGCGGTATTCCGGGGCCGGCGGGCGCGGCCTGCGAGGCGGGCCCGGCCGGCGGCGGCTGCGTCACGCCGTGGGAGTCTGCGGGCTGATCGGGTGTCGTCTCATCACTGGCTGCCACGCGGCCCAGTCTGTCCCACCGGCAGCCCGCACCACGAAGCGGTGCCCGCGCGCGCGAACACGGCTCGCACCGCGAGGGACGCGAAGACCCGCCCGCGCGACGCGTGGCTCCGCGTCCCACCGGGCGTCAGCGCAGCGAGGCCGGCACGTCCACCGCCGAACAGACCGCGCGCCACACGTCCTTGGCCTCCCAGCCGGCGTCCAGCGCCTGGTGGACGGTCCGGCCGCCCAGCTCCGCCATGACGTGGTCCCGCGCGAAGGAGTCGGCGTACCCCGCTCCGAAGTGCTCGGCCATCCGCTCCCAGAAAATCGTCAACCGCATGCCTCCAGTATCCCGCCCCGGGAGAGTGCACCGGCCGCGTTCGGCCCTCCCCGCCGCCGCGGCGCGCCCTACGTTGCACGCATGTCTGGAGACGAAGCTTCCGCGCCGACCCCGCTGGCCCGCGCCGAGCAGTTCATCTGGCTCACGGCGCGCGTGCTGGAGCAGCGGCGGTTCGCGTTCCACTTCCTCGGAGGAGACGCCGACCCGGTGGACACCGCCCTCGGCTCCTACCTCAACGGCGACGGCGGCTACGGGCACGCCCTCGATCCGGATCTGCGCGGTCCGCTCAGCCACCCCCTGCACACCGCGCACGCGCTGCGCGTGCTGGACAGCCTGGGCCGCTGCGCCGGGCAGCGCATCGAGCGGCTCTGCCGCCACCTGACCGGGGTCTCCACCGCGGAGGGCGCCCTCCCGGTGGTCTCGCCGGCCCCGCGCGGCTACCCGGCCGCCCCCTACCACCCGGCCTACGACGACCCGCCCGGCGAGCTGCTGGCCACGGGCCCGGTCGTCGGCCTGCTGCACCGCAACCGGGTGTGGCACGCCTGGCTCTTCCGGGCCACGGACTTCTGCTGGGACCGCATCGAGACCATGCGCCACTCGCATCCGTACGAGGTCCAGAGCGCGGTGGCCTTCCTCGACGGCGCCCCCGACCGGGCCCGGGCCACGGCGGCCGCGGACCGGCTGGGGCGGCTGGTGCGCGAGCAGAACCTCGTGGTCCTCGACCCGTGGCGCCGCTCGCAGCACCCGCTGTTCCCCGGCTACGCGCCGGGCGAGCACCTGTACGCCTACGACTTCGCCCGCCGCCCGGAGTCGTCGGCCCGGAGCTGGTTCACCGACCGGGAGATGGCCAGGGCGCTGGACTTCCTGGCCTCGGAGCAGCAGGCGGACGGCGGCTGGCCGGTGCGCCGCCGGGCCTGGGCGCCGGGCAGCTCGCTGGAGCGGCGGCCGATCGCCACGCTGGAGGCCCTGCTGACGCTGCGCGCGTACGGGCGCCTGGCGGCCGGGGTCAGCCCCCGAGGGCCCGTACCCCCGCGGTGACGACGACGGCGGCCGCGACCACGAGCAGGAAGGGCGCGCGCAGCAGCAGGGCGAGCCCGGCGGCCGCGAGCCCGGCGGCGCGGGCGTCGACGACGAGGGCGCTGCCGGTGCTGAAGGTCTGCTGGGCGGTGAGCGCCGCGAGCAGCGCCACCGGCAGCAGGGCGGCGAGCCGGCGCACCAGCGGCCGTTCCAGGGCCCCGGCGGGCACGAGCAGCCCGGCGAGCTTGACTGCGTAGCAGCCGAGGACGGTCAGTCCGATGGCGATCCAGACGGTCACGAGCGGCGTCCCTTCATCCACAGCACGGCGGGCGCGGCCAGCGCGGCGATCAGCACGGGCACCCCGGCGGGCAGCACGGGCAGGAATCCCAGCCCGAGGACGAGTGCGAGGGCGGCGACGGCCCGCTCGGTGCCGGTCTTGAGCATCGGCGCGAGGAGGGCGAGGAACACGGCGGGCCCGGCGGCGTCCAGCCCCCACGCGGCGGTGTCGCCGATGGCCTCCGCGCCGAGCGCGCCGAGCAGGGTGGTGAGGTTCCACAGCACGTAGAGGCTGAGCCCGGTGACGGTGAAGCCGAGCCGGGCGGACCTGCGGTCCGGCTGGGCCAGCGCGACGGCGGTGGTCTCGTCGATCACCCAGTGCGCGGCGAGCGGCCGGACGGCGCGCGGCAGGGCGAGCAGCTGGGACAGCCGCAGCCCGTAGAAGGCGTTGCGCGTCCCGAGGAAGAAGGCCCCGGCGGCGGCGGTGAACGGGTTGCCGCCGGCCGCCAGCGCCCCGACCAGCGCGAACTGCGAGGCGCCGGTGAAGACGAGCAGGCTCAGCACGCACGCCTGGAGCACGCTGATGCCGGCTCCCGCGGCGGTGACGCCGAACGCGAACCCGGACAGTCCGACGGCCACCCCCACCCCGAGTGCGTCGCGCACGACGGCGGCGCGCGGCCGCCCGGGCGCCACCGCGCTCTCCCGCGTCTCGTCCTCTGTGATCATCCGCTGTTCTCCCACGCCCCGAAGCTATGCGGGGTCCGGCCCGGCGGTCTTGTACGTTCTTGCGCCCGCCCGGGCCCGCGACATCCCATGTCCGGGCCCGCGACATCCCATGTCCGGGACCCGCGACATCCCGTGCCCGGGACCCGCGACGCCCTTAGGCCCGGCCCGCCGCCCGCTCCCGCCGGTACGCGCCCGGCGGGACGCCGACGATGCGGGTGAAGTGCCGGTTCAGGTGCGGCTGGTCGCTGAAGCCGACGGTGACGGCCGCTTCCGCGGGCGGGTTCCCCGCGTCGAGGAGCCGGCGCGCCCGCCGGACCCGGGCGTCGGTCAGCCAGGTGTGCGGCGGCATCCCGAACCGCTCCCGGAAGGCCCTGAGCAGGGCGAACGGGCTCGTCCCCAGTTCGGCCGCGAGCTGCTCCAGCGACGGCGGATCGGCCATCCGGTCCTCCAGCACGGCCCGGGCCCGCTCGGCGTCGGCGGCGCCCGCGCGGCGGGCCGTACGGGCGGGCAGCGGGCCCGCGTGGCGGCTGAGCATCCGCGCCACCACACCCCGCAGCAGCGTGTCGGCGGCCAGCGCGTTTCCGGCCTCGGCGGCCCGGTGCACCTCGGCGATCACCCGGGAGCCCTGCGCGTCGGCGACCATGTCGGCGGTGAATCCAGGGGTCCCACGCAGCGTGCCGATCTCGGCGGCGACCTCGGTGATCAGGCCGCGGGAGGGGTAGAGGGTGGCGTAGGCCCAGCCCTCCGGCACCCCGGCACGCGCGGTGTGCGCCACCTCGGGGTTGATCAGGACCACGCTGCCCGGCCCGGCCCGCACAGTGCCGCCGGGCAGGCCGATCTCCTCGATGCCGCCGGTGACGGCCGCGATGACGTATCCGTCGTGGGCGTGGCGCGGGAAGGTGTGGCGCACGTAGTGGGCGCGCAGCAGGTCCAGCCCGGGCAGTTCCGGGTACTGCCAGTGCCGGGCCCACTCCCGGCGCCCCTCGTCCGTCCCCATCACCCCATTCTGCGCCCGTCGGGCCGGGGGCGTTCGCGCAGGTCCGGCCCGTTGTCAGTGCCGGGGTGCACGATGGGGGCATGTCCGGCTCCGCGCTCGCCTCGTTCTCCCCCGCGACCCGCTCCTGGTTCACGGGGGCCTTCCGTTCGCCCACCTCCGCGCAGGAGGGTGCCTGGCGGGCGATCGGGCAGGGCTCCGACGTGCTGGTGGTGGCGCCCACCGGTTCGGGCAAGACGCTGGCCGCCTTCCTGGCCGCCCTGGACCGGCTGGCCTCGTCCCCGCCCCCGGCCGAGGCCCGCAAGCGCTGCCGCGTGCTGTACGTGTCGCCGCTGAAGGCCCTGGCCGTGGACGTGGAGCGCAACCTGCGCAGTCCGCTGACGGGGATCCGGCAGGAGTCCGTCCGCCTCGGTCTGCCCGAGCCGGAGATCCGGGTCGGGATCCGCTCGGGCGACACCCCGCCCGCCGAGCGCCGGGCGCTGGCCACCCGCCCGCCGGACATCCTCATCACCACGCCCGAGTCGCTGTTCCTGATGCTGACCTCGGCCGCCCGGGACGCCCTGTCGGGGATCGAGACCGTGATCCTGGACGAGGTGCACGCCGTGGCCGGGACCAAGCGCGGCGCCCACCTCGCCCTGTCCCTGGAGCGGCTGGACGAGCTGCTGCCGCGCCCGGCGCGCCGGATCGGGCTGTCGGCGACGGTCCGGCCGGTGGACGAGGTGGCCCGGTACCTCGCGCCGCGCGGCCGGGTGGAGATCGTGCAGCCGCCGTCGGCCAAGGAGTTCGACCTGTCGGTGGTCGTCCCGGTGCAGGACATGGGCGAGTTGGGGGGCTCGCCGGCCACCGAGGGCCGGGAGGGCGGGGACAAGCCGTCCATCTGGCCGCATGTGGAGGAGCGGATCGCGGATCTGGTGCAGGCGCACCGCTCCACGATCGTGTTCGCCAACTCCCGGCGCCTCGCCGAGCGGCTGTGCAACCGGCTCAATGAGATCGCGTACGAGCGCGCGCTGGGCGAGCGGCTGCCCGAGGGCGCTCCCCCGGCGGAGGTCATGGCCCAGTCCGGCGCCGCCCTCGGCGCGCCCCCGCTCATGGCCCGCGCGCACCACGGCTCGGTGTCCAAGGAGCAGCGGGCGCTGGTGGAGGAGGATCTGAAGGCGGGCCGGCTGCCCGCCGTGGTCGCGACGTCCAGCCTGGAGCTGGGCATCGACATGGGCGCGGTGGACCTGGTGGTGCAGGTGGAGTCCCCGCCCTCGGTGGCCTCCGGGCTGCAGCGGGTGGGCCGCGCCGGGCACCAGGTGGGCGCGGTCTCCACCGGTGTGGTCTTCCCCAAGTACCGGGGTGACCTGGTGCAGGCGGCCGTGGTCACCGAGCGGATGCGCACCGGCTCCATCGAGTCCCTGCGCGTCCCGTCGAACCCGTTGGACGTCCTGGCGCAGCAGCTGGTCGCGATGGTGGCGATGGACACCTGGCAGCTGGACGACCTGCTCGCGCTGGTCCGGCGGGCGGCGCCCTTCGCCGCGCTGCCGGAGTCGGCGTTCACGGCGGTGCTGGACATGCTGGCGGGCCGCTATCCCTCGGACGCGTTCGCTGAGCTCAGACCCCGGGTGGTGTGGGACCGCGTGGCCGGGACGGTCACCGGCCGGCCCGGCGCCCAGCGCCTCGCGGTCACCTCCGGCGGCACCATTCCCGACCGCGGCCTCTTCGGCGTCTTCCTCGCCGGATCCGATCCCAAGAAGGGCGGCGGCCGGGTCGGGGAGCTCGACGAGGAGATGGTCTACGAGTCCCGCGTGGGGGACGTGTTCACCCTCGGCACCACCTCGTGGCGGATCGAGGACATCACCCGGGACCGGGTCCTGGTGACCCCGGCGCCCGGTGTGCCGGGCCGGCTGCCGTTCTGGAAGGGCGACCAGCTGGGCCGGCCGCTCGAACTGGGCCGCGCGGTCGGCGCGTTCCTCCGCGAGCTGGGCGGCCTCGGCGACGAGGACGCCCGGCTGCGGCTGCTGGCGGCCGGGCTGGACGCGTGGGCCGCGGAGAACGTGCTGGCGTACCTCGCCGAGCAGCGCGAGGCCTGCGGTCACGTGCCGGACGACCGGACCATCGTGGTCGAGCGGTTCCGCGACGAGCTCGGCGACTGGCGGGTCGTCGTCCACTCCCCCTTCGGCGCCCAGGTGCACGCGCCGTGGGCGCTGGCGCTGGGCGCCCGGCTCGCCGAGAAGTACGGCATGGACGCGCAGGTCATGCACGCCGACGACGGGATCGTGCTGCGCCTGCCGGATGCCGACCTGCTCTCCATGGACCTGCTGGACCACGACCCCACCGCACCGGCGCCGTTCGAGTTCGACGACGAGCAGGCCCCGCTCGGCGCGGCCGATGTCGCCTTCGACCGGGGCGACGTCACCCAGCTGGTGACCGACCAGGTCGGCGGCTCGGCGCTGTTCGCCTCCCGCTTCCGCGAGTGCGCGGCCCGCGCCCTGCTGCTGCCGCGGCGCAGCCCGGGCAAGCGCACCCCGCTGTGGCAGCAGCGCCAGCGCGCTTCGCAACTGCTCCAGGTGGCCTCGGAGTTCGGTTCGTTCCCGATCGTGCTGGAAGCCGTACGCGAATGCCTCCAGGACGTCTTCGACGTGCCCGGCCTCACCGAGCTGATGGGCGACATCGAGGCCCGCCGGGTCCGCCTGGTCGAGGTCACCACCCCCGAGCCCTCGCCGTTCGCCCGCTCCCTCCTGTTCGGGTATGTGGCCCAGTTCCTCTACGAGGGCGACTCGCCCCTCGCCGAGCGCAGGGCGGCCGCGCTGTCGCTGGACTCCCGGCTGCTGGCCGAGCTGCTGGGCCAGGCGGAGCTGCGCGAACTGCTCGACGCGGAGGTCCTGGAGGAGCTGGAGCGGGAGCTCCAGTGGCTCACCGAGGACCGCCGGGCCAAGGACGCCGAGTCGGTGGCCGACCTGCTGCGGCTGCTGGGGCCGCTGACCGAGGCCGAGCTGGCCGGCCGCGGGGCCGAGCCCGACTGGGCGGCCGGGCTGGCCGCGGCGCGCCGGGCCATCCGGGTCCGGATCGGCGGCGCGGACCACTGGGCGGCGATCGAGGACGCGGGCCGGCTGCGCGACGCCCTGGGCACGGCGCTGCCCGTCGGCGTCCCGGAGGCCTTCACCGAGCCGGTCAAGGACCCGCTGGGGGACCTGCTCGCCCGGTACGCCCGCACCCACGGGCCGTTCACCACGGCCGCCGTCGCCGCCCGCTTCGGCCTGGGCCCGGCGGTCACCGAGGGCGCCCTGCACCGGCTGGCGGCGGCCGGTCGGGTGGTCGAGGGCGAGTTCCATCCGGCGGGCATCGGCCAGGAGTGGTGCGACGCGACGGTGCTGCGCAGGCTCCGCCGCCGTTCGCTGGCGGCGCTGCGCCAGGAGCTGGAGCCGGTCCCGCCGGCCTCGCTGGCCACGTTCCTGCCGCAGTGGCAGCACCTGGGCGGCGCCCTGCGCGGCATCGACGGCCTGGCCCGGGCCGTGGAGCAGCTCCAGGGGGCCCCGGTCCCGGCCTCGGCGCTGGAGCGCCTGATCCTCCCGTCCCGGGTCAGCGGCTACTCCCCCGGCCTGCTGGACGAGCTGACCACGGCGGGCGAGGTGGTCTGGGCGGGCGCCGGAGCCCTCCCGGGCAAGGACGGCTGGGTCTCCCTGTACCTGGCGGAGGCCGCTCCGCTGCTCCTGCCCCCGCCGCACCCGCTGGAGCTCGGACCGCTCCACCATGCGGTCCTGGACTGCCTCTCGGGCGGATACGGCCTGTTCTTCCGCCAGATCGCCGAGTCCGTGCGGGCCGCGGTCCCGGAGACCTCCGACGTCGCGCTGTCGGAGGCGGTGTGGGACCTGGCCTGGTCGGGCCGGCTCACCAATGACACCCTGGGCCCGCTGCGGTCCCTGCTCGGCTCGGGCCGCACGGCGGGTTCGACGGCCCACCGGGCCCGGCGCACGGTCCCGCGCGGACGGTACGGCACGCTCAGCGCGACCGTGTCCCGTACGGGCCCGCCCACGGTCTCGGGCCGCTGGTCCCTGCTGCCGTCCCAAGCCCCCGACCCGACCCACCGGGCCCACGCGCTCGCCAGGACCCTGCTGGACCGGCACGGGGTGGTGACCCGGGGCGCGGTCGCCGCCGAGGGCGTGGAGGGCGGGTTCAGCGCGGTCTACCGCGTCCTGTCGGCGTTCGAGGACAGCGGCCAGGCCCGCCGGGGCTATGTGGTCGAGGGGCTCGGCGCGGCCCAGTTCGCGATGGACGGGGCCGTGGACCGGCTGCGGGCCGCCGAGCGGACCCCACCCCCGCTGGCGGCGGTGGTCCTGGCGGCCGCGGATCCGGCGAACGCGTACGGGGCGGCGCTGCCCTGGCCGGAGCCTCCGACGGGGGCCACGAACAAGCCGGGCCGCAAGGCGGGCTCCCTGGTGGTCCTGGTCGACGGCGAGCTCACCCTGTATCTGGAGCGCGGCGGCAAGACCCTCCTCGCCTGGCCGGAGGCGGGCGATCCCCGTCTGGAGGCGGCCGTCGGGACGCTGGCGGCGGCCGCCCGCGCGGGCACGCTCCCGGCGCTGACGGTGGAGCGCATCAACGCCTCCCCGTCGCTGACCTCTCCGCTGGGCCGGTCACTCGAGGAGGCCGGGTTCCACGCGACCCCGAGGGGGCTGCGGCTGCGGAACTGAACGGCGGACCACCCCACTGGCCGGCAGACCGCCCCACTGATCAGCGGACCACCCGACCGGTCAGCGGACCACCTTCATCCCGAAGCGGGCGCCGCCGAGTGCGAACTGGATCGCGCTGTGCATGTGGGCGTACATCTCCATGCCCCGGGAGGAGACGAGCGGGCCGAGGTCGAGGACGTCCTGCCAGCCGTACGCCCGCAGCACCTCGGTGACCTGCTGCTTCGCGGCGGCGTCCTCGCCAGCGATGAACATCGTGTGGTCGCCGCCGCCGACGGCCCGCGGGTTCACCACGGTCTCCTGCTCCTGGGTGACTCCCGCCTTCACCACGCGGGCCCGCGGCACGGCCCGCTGGATGCGTTCGCCGAGGCTGTCGGAGTCCACCGGGTCGAGGGCCGGCATGACTCCCCAGGGAGTGGGCCAGGGATGGGCCCGCTCCGGGTTGTAGATGAACGGAACGGCGTAGTCCATGACGGTCTTCCCGGCCAGGTGCCCGCCGATGCCGCCCAGGACCCGCACGGCGCTGGCCCCGTCGATCCCGTTGATCACGAAGTCGGCGCGGTCGGCGGCGTCGGCGAAGTTCATGAGCTCGATGCCCGGGTAGCCGGCGAGCCACTGCCCGAAGGGCTCGATGCCCATGAAGTCGGGCTCGGTCCGCCCCAGCGTGGCCTGCGAGTCTCGGGTACCGACGACCACCTCGTGGCCGAGCTCCAGGAGCCGGGCGGCGTGCGCGCGCCCACCGCCGCCGGTGCCGAGGACTGCGATCTTCATGGCTCTCTCCTGTTCGTTCCCCCCGGCGACTGCGACACCTGACCAAAGTGACCGACGAAGCCCGCGGGACCCCGCCGACACGACCCGAACCGGGGGCAGCGGATCGCCGAAGCGGCCGAAGGGCCCCCACCGGGCGCGAGGCGCGGGCCGCAGGCCCCCGACCCGCCCCCCGGCGGGACAATGGCGTCATGCCCGAAGGAGACAGCGTCCGGCGCGCGGCGTCCCGACTCCACAGCGCCCTCGCCGGCAAGCCCCTCACCCTCAGCGACCTGCGCGTCCCCCGCTTCGCCACGGCCGACCTCACCGGCCGCACCACCCTCGGCGTCACCCCGCGCGGCAAGCACCTCCTCGCCCGCTTCGAGGGCGGCCTCACCCTGCACAGCCATCTGCGCATGGACGGCGCCTGGCACGTCTTCCCCGCGGGCGCGACATGGCACGGCGGGCCCTCGTACGAGATCCGGGCGGTCCTCGGCACCGCCGACGACACCGCCGTCGGCTACCGCCTCCCCGTCCTCGAACTGATCCGCACCGCCGACGAGGACCGGGCCGTGGGCCACCTCGGCCCCGACCTGCTCGGCCCCGACTGGGACCCGGACCGGGCCGCCGCCAACCTCCTCGCCGCCCCCGGCCGCCCCCTCGGCGAGGCCCTGGTCGACCAGCGCAACCTCGCCGGGATCGGCAACATCTACAAGGCCGAGCTGTGCTTCCTGGCCCGCGTCACCCCCTGGACCCCCGTCGGCACGCTCCCGCAGGCCACCCTGCCCCGGCTGGCCGCCGCCGCCCACCGCCTGCTGGCCGCGAACACCGGCGACCGGCCCGGCCCCCGCAACACCACCGGCAGCCACCGCCGGGGCCAGGACCTCTTCGTGTACGGCCGCGCCCACCGCCCCTGCCTGCGCTGCGGCACCCCGATCCGCGAGGCCCCGCAGGACGGCCGCCCCACGTACTGGTGCCCCCGGTGCCAATCCGGCCCGACCGGCTAGTTGACTGGCCGTCAGATGCGCTCGTACGGTCCCGGCATGCCCACAGCCTCGTACGACCTCACCGGCCGCACCGCCCTGATCACCGGCGCGGCGAGCGGCATCGGCCGCGCCACCGCCGTCCTGCTCGCCGGCGCGGGCGCACACGTGCACTGCGCGGACCGCGACGAACAGGGGCTCGCCGAGACGGCCGCCCTCGTGGCCAAGGCCGGCGGCGCCGCCACCGTCCACGCCCTGGACGTCACCGACCGGACCGCTCTGAAGGCCGCGGTCTCCGCCGCGGGCCCGCTCGACATCGCCGCGGCCATCGCCGGGGTCATGCACACCAGCAGCGTCCTGGAGACCGCCGACGAGGACCTCGACCGGGTTCTGGACATCAACTTCAAGGGCGTCCTGCGCACCTGCCAGGAAGCCGCCCGCTCCATGATCGCGGCGGGCCGGCCCGGCTCGATCGTCACGATGGCCTCCGGGGCCGTGGACGCCGCCCAGCCCGGCCTGCTCTGCTACAGCGCCGCCAAGGCCGCCGTCGTCCAGCTGACCAAGACCCTCGCCACCGAGGCCGGACCCCACGGCATCCGGGTCAACGCCGTCGCCCCGGGCTGGATCCGCACCCCGATGACCGGCCGGCACGGCACCGAGGTCCAGGAGCAGACCGAGGCGGTCATGGTCCGCATGTCCCCGCTGCGCCGGGTCGGCGAGCCCGAGGACATCGCCCAGGCCGTGCTCTACCTGGCCTCGGACGCCTCGTCCTTCATGACGGGCCAGATCCTGCGCCCGAACGGTGGAGTGTCGATGCCCTGGTAGCGCCCGCCGCCCCGGCGGCCCTGCTGCGCCGCACCGGGCCGGGGACGCAGTGCACCGGAAGCAGTCCCAGCCCCCAGCCCCCCACGGCCACCGCGCCCTCCACCGGCCCGGACTCCGCCGGCGCCAGGGCCAGCCGCAGCACGGCCCACCACCACAGCACGCCCACCGCCAACGCGAAGGCTGTCAGTAATGGCCGCACGGCTACCTCCAAGGGGCCGGAGCCCGGACCGCACCATCCTCCCGCACCCGCCCCCGGCCCGCACCCAGAACGGCCGGGAGCCCCGGCCGGTGCCTTGGGCACCGGCCGGGGCTCCGGCCACACTCACACGCGCACGTACTCGCTCA
Source organism: Streptomyces sp. NPDC058525 (assembly GCF_042719495.1). Lineage (NCBI taxonomy): Bacteria > Bacillati > Actinomycetota > Actinomycetes > Kitasatosporales > Streptomycetaceae > Streptomyces > Streptomyces sp. NPDC058525. The sequence goes on along the minus strand of NZ_JBHXNP010000005.1, from coordinate 17,269 downwards.
CGCGGCTACCACATTCACCGCTTCCGCAGGCGCCTTGATGGTCACCCGCTCCGGTCCGGCCGTGACCGAAGTCATGGAGACCGAATTGAGCATCGGGCGGACCGGTACGCTCACCGGTTCGCTTGCCGCGGCCGACTGTGCCAGCTCGGCCAGCGACAGTTCGTCACTGACTTCGCGCATCAGCTCGGACATCCGTACGTCCAACGCGTCGCAGATCGCGGAGAGCAGCTCGGAGGATGCCTCCTTCTGCCCCCGCTCCACCTCGGAGAGATAGCCGAGCGAAACTCGGGCCGACGAGGAGACTTCGCGCAGAGTACGGCCCTGGCGCTGGCGCTGCCGACGCAGCACGTCACCCAGCAGGCGACGGAGCAGAATCATCGGTGGCTCCCTCCTCTGACCGTGTAGCCGCATCCTTCACGCCCCACCGTACCGCCTCGCGCCGCGGCCGTGCGGGGAGCGATGTCGTGTTCACTCAGGGCTGCAAACATCAAATCCCCCCGTTCTGTTCCGTATCCTGCCCCCGCGCATTCTCACGGAGTTGGCTTGAGAGAAGTTCGAGCACTGTCCGTGCACTCTCCCTACGAATTTCCGCACGGGAGCCGTTCAACCTCAGCCGGGCCGTTTTCCTGACGTCCGGACCCGCCACGGCCACGAAAACGGTGCCCACCGGCTGCCCGTCCTGCGGGTCGGGGCCGGCCACTCCGGTGGTCGCGATTCCCCACGAAGCGCCCATGACGCCCCGCACGCCCGCCGCCATCTCCGCCGCGACCTGCGCGTTCACCGCGCCTTCGGCCGCCAGCAGCGCGGCGTCCACGCCCAGCACCCGGTGCTTGAGCTCCGTCGCGTAGGCCGTGACCGAGCCGCGGAAGGACTTCGAGGCTCCGGGGACGGCGGTGATTTCGGCGGCCACCAGCCCGCCGGTCAGCGATTCGGCCACGGCAAGGGTCTGGTCACGCTCCGCGAGCAGCCGCAGCACCTCCGCGGCCACCCGGGCCCCGTCGGCCGCTCCGGACGCGTCCACCGCCCCCGGAGATTCCCCCGCCGCGTCCGTCACCCGGCGGCCCGCTCCGCCTCGATGCCCTTGCGGCGCAGGACGACCGCCTGCCGGATGTAGTCCAAACCGGTGACCACGGTCAGCACGACGGCGACCGCCATCACCCAGAAGCGCAAGGTCGCCAGCGGTCCGGTCAGCGCGAGCACGTACATGCCCACGGCCGTGCCCTGCGCCAGGGTCTTCAGCTTGCCGCCCCGGCTGGCCGGAATCACTCCGTAGCGGATCACCCAGAAGCGCAGGAGCGTGATGCCGAGCTCGCGGCCGAGGATCACCCCGGTCACCCACCACGGCAGGTCGCCCAGCCAGGACAGGCAGATCAGCGCCGACCCCATGATCGCCTTGTCGGCGATGGGGTCGGCGATCTTGCCGAAGTCCGTGACCAGGTTGTACGTGCGGGCCAGGTGCCCGTCGAAGATGTCCGTGATCATGGCGACGGCGAACGCCGCCCACGCCCAGGCCCGCCAGGCCGGGTCGTAGCCGCCCTCGGCGAGCAGCAGGAAGACGAAGCCCGGCACCAGCACGAGCCGGATCATCGTCAGAATGTTGGCGATGTTCCACAGGCTGGCCTGATTGACCGCCGCGGCTCCCAGCTTCGCGCCGGGCGCGGGCCGGCGGCCGGTCCCGCCCGCCGCAGATGCCGGGACTCCGGTCATCCGGCCGCCTCCTCAAGATCCGCGCCCAGGGGCTCGGCCACCAGGTCGACACCCAGGGTGCCGACCACCTTCGCCGTGACGATACGCCCGGGGACCAGGCCGGCGCCGTCCGTGAAGACGACCTGCCCGTCGGTCTCGGGGGCCTGGTGGGCGGCGCGCCCGTAGGCACCCTCGCCGTCCTCCGCCTCGTCGATCGGGACGACCGTCTCGACGAGTACCTCCAGCGTCTCTCCGATCCGCTCCTCCGCGCGCTGCGAGGTGAGCTCCTCGGCGAGCCGCTGCATGTGGGCGAGCCGCTCGGCGATGGTCTCCTCGTCCAGCTTGCCGTCGTACGTGACGGCCTCGGTGCCGTCCTCGTCGGAGTAGCCGAAGACGCCGATGGCGTCGAGGCGCGCGTGGGTGAGGAAACGCTCCAGCTCGGCGAAGTCCGACTCCTTCTCGCCGGGGAAGCCGACGATGAAGTTGGACCGCACGCCGGCCTGCGGGGCCTTGGAGCGGATGGTGTCCAGCAGCTCCAAGAACCGGTCGGTGTCACCGAAGCGGCGCATGGAGCGCAGCACGTCGGGGGCCGAGTGCTGGAAGGACAGGTCGAAGTACGGCACGACCTTGGGGGTCGAGGTCAGTACGTCGATCAGGCCGGGCCGCATCTCGGCGGGCTGGAGGTAGCTCACGCGGACGCGCTCGATGCCGTCGACCTCGGCCAGCTCGGGCAGCAGGGTCTCCAGCAGGCGGATGTCGCCGAGGTCCTTGCCGTACGAGGTGTTGTTCTCGGAGACCAGCATGATCTCCTTGACGCCCTGCTCCGCGAGCCAGCGCGTTTCGCCGAGCACGTCGCTGGGGCGGCGGGAGATGAAGGAGCCGCGGAAGGACGGGATGGCGCAGAAGGAGCAGCGCCGGTCGCAGCCGGAGGCCAGCTTGACCGAGGCGACCGGGCTCTTGTCCAGGCGGCGGCGCAGCGGCGCGCGCGGCCCGGAGGCGGGCGCGAGCCCCTCCGGCAGGTCGGCGGGGGCCTCGGCCGGCTCCTGGGCGTGGCCCGGCAGGGAGACGTCGGCGGCCTGCCGCTCGGCCGGGCTGATCGGCAGCAGCTTGCGCCGGTCGCGCGGGGTGTGGGAGGCGTGGATGCCGCCGTTGAGGATGGTCTGCAGGCGGTCCGAGATGTCGGCGTAGTCGTCGAAGCCGAGCACACCGTCCGCCTCGGGAAGCGCTTCGGCGAGTTCCTTGCCGTAGCGCTCGGCCATACAGCCGACGGCGACGACGGCCTGCGTCTTGCCGTGATCCTTCAGATCATTGGCTTCGAGCAGGGCGTCTACGGAGTCCTTTTTGGCGGCTTCGACGAAGCCGCAGGTGTTGACGACGGCTACGTCCGCATCGGCGGCGTCCTCGACGAGCTCCCAGCCATCCGCCGCCAAGCGGCCTGCGAGCTCCTCCGAGTCCACCTCGTTACGGGCGCAGCCAAGAGTGACAAGGGCGACGGTACGGCGTTCGGGCATGGACTCAAGACTACTTCGTCCCGGCGGCGGCACCCGACTCACGCCCCCTCACAGCAAGATCCCCGGGGCCTGCGGCAGGTGCCGCGCAGCGCCCCGGGGATCCGGATCAAAGCGTTCCGCCCTAGGGCGGCCTCGGATCAGCCCGCCTGGGGCTGTTCCTCGAGGGGGTCCGCCTTGGTGTATGTGAGACGTTCCACCTGGCCCGGCTGGAAGTCGTCCTTGATCTCCTTGCCGTTCACGAACAGCTTCACGGCCCCGGCGTCGCCGAGCACGAGGTCGACGGACTCCTTGTCCGTGAAGGTCTTGGACTCACCCTGGTTCAGGGTGCCGTCGAAGAGCAGCCGGCCGTTGTGGTCCTTGGCCGAGATCCAGCTCTCGCCGGTGTCGGCCGTCAGGACGACCGTGACGAGGTCCTTGGGCGCGGCGGCGATCGCGCTGTCGGAAGGCTCCGGCTTGGGGGCCTGCGGGGTCTGCTGGGGCGGGGTGGCCGGCTTGCCGCCGCTCTGCTTGGGAGCGGGCTGCGGGGCGGCGGAACCTTCCGCCACCGGCTTCTTGGTCTTCTCGTCGCCGCCGCTGAAGGCGGTGAAGCCCACGAAACCGATCACGGCGACGATGGCGGCGACCATGGCGGCGGTCCAGTTGGGCCGCTGCCGCTCGGGGCGGAGGCGCTCGGCCTCGAACATCGGCGCGGCGGGGGTGGGTGCCGGCCGGCCGCCGTGGGCCGCGTCGTAGCTCTCGATCAGGGGTGCCGGATCGAGGTTGACGGCGCGGGCGAGCGTACGGATGTGGCCGCGGGCGTAGACGTCGCCGCCGCAGCGCGTGAAGTCGTCCTCTTCGATCGCGTGCACGATCGGGATGCGCACGCGGGTGGTGGAGCTGACCTCGTCGACGGTGAGCCCGGCGGCGATCCGGGCCTTCTTGAGAGCCGTCCCGATGGAAGGGGCTTCGGCGGAACGTTCGACGATGCGGTCCTCGGACCGGTCGTCGGTCGAAGGCCGCTCTTCTTCGGGGGAGTTGGCGTTGCCGATGGACACGAGGGCGCCTTTCGAGCGTGTAGCCACCTGCTGGATGTCCAGTCTAGGGGGGTGACGAAAGGGTGGAGCAACCGGAGGGTGCACTTCATACGCCATCCGAATGGCGCGGAGGGCTCCGCCCGGTGCGGGCGGCGTGCGGCGGCGCTGCGCCGTGCGCGATGCCGTGCGCGGTGCCGCCACCTCCCTTCAACTGGACGCGGGCCCAAGGGAAACGGTTGCCCGCGATATCCCCGCCGTTTCCCGGCGGGCCGGCCGCCTCACGGGGGGGTCTCCCCGCGGATGACGGCGAGCGCCCCGTCCAGCTCGTCGGCCTTCAGCAGCACGTCACGGGCCTTGGAGCCCTCGCTCGGGCCGACGATCCCGCGCGACTCCATCAGGTCCATGAGCCGTCCGGCCTTGGCGAAGCCCACGCGCAGCTTGCGCTGGAGCATCGAGGTGGAGCCGAACTGGGTGGAGACGACCAGCTCGGCCGCCTGGCACAGCAGGTCCAGGTCGTCGCCGATCTCCTCGTCGATCTCCTTCTTCTGCTTCTGCCCGACGGTGACGTCGTCCCGGAAGACGGGCGCCATCTGGTCCTTGCAGTGCTGGACGATCCCGGCGATCTCGTCCTCGGTGACGAAGGCGCCCTGGAGCCGGACGGGCTTGTTCGCGCCCATCGGCAGGAACAGCCCGTCGCCCTTGCCGATGAGCTTCTCGGCGCCCGGCTGGTCCAGGATGACCCGGCTGTCGGCGAGCGAGGAGGTGGCGAAGGCGAGGCGCGAGGGCACGTTCGCCTTGATCAGGCCGGTGACCACGTCCACCGAGGGCCGCTGGGTCGCCAGCACCAGGTGGATGCCGGCCGCGCGGGCCAGCTGGGTGATGCGGACGATCGAGTCCTCTACGTCGCGCGGGGCCACCATCATCAGGTCGGCGAGCTCGTCGACGATCACGAGGAGGTACGGGTACGGGCTGAGCTCGCGCTCGCTGCCCGGCGGCAGTTTGATCTTGCCGTCCCGGATGGCCTGGTTGAAGTCGTCGATGTGCCGGTAGCCGAAGGCGGCCAGGTCGTCGTAGCGCAGGTCCATCTCGCGCACGACCCACTGGAGGGCCTCGGCGGCCCGCTTGGGGTTGGTGATGATCGGCGTGATCAGGTGCGGGATGCCCTCGTACGCCGTCAGCTCCACCCGCTTGGGGTCGACCAGCACCATCCGGACGTCCTCCGGGGTCGCCCGGACCATGATCGAGGTGATCAGGCAGTTGATGCAGGAGGACTTTCCGGAACCGGTGGCGCCGGCGACCAGCACGTGCGGCATCTTCGCGAGGTTGGCCATGACGTAGCCGCCCTCGACGTCCTTGCCCAGCGCGACCAGCATCGGGTGGTCGTCCTCGGCCGCGTCCGCCAGCCGCAGGACGTCGCCCAGGTTGACCATCTCGCGGTCGGTGTTCGGGATCTCGATGCCGACCGCCGACTTGCCCGGGATCGGGCTGATGATCCGCACGTCCGGCGAGGCCACGGCGTAGGCGATGTTCTTCGCCAGCGCCGTGATCCGCTCGACCTTCACCGCCGCGCCGAGCGTCACCTCGTAGCGGGTGACCGTCGGCCCCCGGGTGAAACCGGTGACCTGCGCATCGACCTTGAACTCGGTGAACACGTTCGTCAGCGAGGCGACCACCGTGTCGTTGGCGGCGCTGCGGGTCTTGCCCGGCCCGCCGCGCTCGAGCAGATCCAGCGAGGGCAGGGCGTAGGTGATGTCCCCGCGCAGCTGGAGCTGCTCGGCGCGCGGCGGCAGGCCGTGGCTCTGCGGCGGCGCCTTGGTCAGGTCCGGTACCGCCAGCGTCCCGGAGGCCGCGGCGGTGGTGTCGTGCGGGCTCTCGGCCGCCTCGGCATCCTCCGCGGCGGAAGCGGCGGAAGCTGCGGAGGCGGCGGCAGGCGCGCCCGGACGCGGTACGGAACGCTCCTCGCGGGCGGTCGGCACCGGAGCGGTGATCTCCACGCCCTCGCGGTCGACGGAGATCCCCTGGGTGAGGTCGGCGACCAGCGGGGAGGGCGGCATTCCGCCGTAGACCGCGCCGTCCAGCGCGGCCGCGGCCGCCGCGGCCACGTCGACGGCGTCCATCTCCCGGTCCATGGCCGGCCGGGACGCGGCCCGCCGCGGCCTGCGCCGCCGGGCCGGCGCCTCGTCCTCGGCCGCGTCCGCCGGGTCGGCGGGGACCTCCCCGGCTCCGGTACGGGCCCGCCAGCGGTCCGGATCGTGCCGGTCGCCCGCGCCCTCGCGCTCCCCGTACCCCTCGTCATACTCGTTCGGGGCGATGATCCCGAGCCTGATCCCGAGCCGCCGCAGCCGCTCCGGGATCGCATTGACCGGTGTCGCGGTGACCACGAGCAGCCCGAAGACGGTGAGCAGCACCAGCATCGGCACGGCCAGCGGCGCGCCCATGGTGAAGATCAGCGGCTTGGAGGCGGCCCAGCCGATGAGCCCGCCCGCGTTCTGCATCGCGGTGGTGCCCTCGTCCCGGCCCGGCGCCCCGCAGGCGATGTGGACCAGCCCCAGCACCCCGATGACCAGGGCCGAGAGCCCGATGCCGATGCGGCCGTTGGCGTCGGCCTGCTCGGGATGGCGGATGAAACGTACCGCCATGACACCGAGCAGGATCGGCACGAGCAGATCCAGTCGTCCGAAGGCACCGGTGACCAGCATGGTGACCAGGTCCCCGACGGGACCGCTCAGGTTCGACCAGGTTCCGGCGGCGACGATCAGCGCGAGGGCGAGCAGCAGCAGCGCGAGGCCGTCCTTGCGGTGGGCCGGGTCGAGGTTCCTTGCGCCCTGGCCGATCCCGCGGAAGACGGCCCCGACCGCGTGCGCGCAGCCAAGCCACAGGGCCCGCACCAGCCGCACCACACCCCCGGTCGGGGACGGCGCGGGCTTGGGCGCGGCCTTCTTGACCGGGGCGCGCCGGGGGGCCGCGGCCTTCTTCGCGGCGGGCTTGCGCGCGGGGGCCGCCTTCTTCGCCGGCGCCGGGGTACGGCCGGTGCGGCCCTTCGCGGTGCCCGCGGTGCTCTGGGAACCCTTGCCGGACGTACGTGAGGCCATGGGCCGAGGTTACCGGTGTCCACGCCAGTGGACACGCGTGCCCACCCCTTCACCCGTTCGTGTCGCCCGTTCCACCGGTGCTTTGACGCACCACCAGACCTGACACACCGCCAGGTGCGGCGCCCCTCAGCCCTGGAGCGGCAGTACGGCTCCCCCGCCGGCCCCCGGCTCCAGCGCGTCCAGCGCCCGCCGCAGCCCGGTCAGCTTGCGCTCCAGATGGGCCGCGGTCGCCACCACCGCGGCTTCGGCCGAGTCCTCGCCGAGCTGCTTGGTCAGCGCCTCGGCCTGCTCCTCGACCGCGGCCAGCCGCGCGGAGAGCTCGGCCAGCAGTCCGGCCGTCTCCTTGCTGCCGTCCACGCCGTTCGTGCCGCCGCCCTCCAGCTGGAGCCGCAGCAGCGCCGCCTGCTCGCGGAGCTGGCAGTTCTTCGTGTACAGCTCCACGAAGACCGAGACCTTGGCCCGCAGCACCCACGGGTCGAACGGCTTGGAGATGTAGTCGACCGCGCCCGCCGCGTACCCGCGGAAGGTGTGGTGCGGACCGTGGTTGATCGCGGTCAGGAAGATGATCGGGATGTCCCGGGTCCGCTCCCGCCGCTTGATGTGCGCGGCCGTTTCGAATCCGTCCATTCCCGGCATCTGCACATCCAGCAGGATGACCGCGAAATCGTCCGTCAGCAGCGCCTTGAGCGCTTCCTCCCCCGACGACGCCCGGACCAGTGTCTGATCGAGCGCGGAGAGGATGGCCTCCAGCGCCAGCAGATTCTCCGGCCGGTCATCGACCAGGAGGATCTTGGCCTTCTGCACCATGCCCTGTCCTCCTCGCCCCGGCATGGGGCCTCCCCGGCTCCGGGCTCCGGCCTGTGCGCCGGGCCCCGCCCCAGAGGACGGCATCCTTGCGCCGTCCGTCCTTGTGCCGGTCATCGTAGCCCCAGTCCTGAGATCGCCACACCCTGTCACCAAGATGTCACTGTGCACGAAGCAGAAACGTGGCGGGAGAGCAGAAGGTTCCCCGTTTACCGCCCTCCCACACCGCCTCGGGCACAGTCCGTCAGCAATCGTTGTCAGCCCGCTCGCCCGGCGCTCACTTTCCGCGCATCCACTGCTCCATCACCGACAGCAGATAGTCGGGGTCGACCGGCTTGGTCACGTAGTCGGAAGCACCGGAGTCGATCGCCTTCTCCCGGTCCCCCTTCATCGCCTTCGCCGTCAGCGCGATGATCGGCAGCCCCGCGAACTGCGGCATCCGCCGGATCGCCGAGGTCGTGGCGTACCCGTCCATCTCCGGCATCATGATGTCCATCAGCACGACCGTCACGTCGTCGTGCTGCTCCAGCACCTCGATGCCCTCCCGCCCGTTCTCCGCGTACAGCACCGCCAGCCCGTGCTGCTCCAGCACGCTGGTCAGCGCGAAGACGTTGCGCACGTCGTCGTCCACGATGAGCACCTTCTCACCATGGAAGTCGTACGTCCGGGGCACGACCGGGAGTTCCTCCTCGGCGCTGCCCCAGCCGTCCTCGGGCCCCGCCACACCCGGCTGCCCCGGCACGGCCGTACGCGGCTCCAGGTCGCTCAGCGACTTGCGCCGGCGCCGGAACAGCGCCGCCCCGCCCTGGCCCGGCTCGGAGCCCGGCAGGGCCGAGCGCTCCGCCCGGGCGGGAGAGCCGAACCCCGGACCCGCCGGAGCGGGCGCCGCGGGGGCCGCCGGCAGCGCGGGCCGCGCCTCCTCGACGGGCTTGCGGTACAGCTCGGCGCGGCCGCCGCCGGGCGTGGGCGGCGCGTACCCCTGCGGGGGCAGCTCGCTCGGGTGCAGCGGCAGGTACAGCGTGAAGGTGGAGCCGCGGCCCGGCTCGCTGGCCGCGTGGATCTCCCCGCCGAGCAGCCGGGCGATCTCCCGGCTGATGGACAGGCCCAGGCCCGTGCCCCCGTACTTGCGGCTCGTCGTCCCGTCGGCCTGCTTGAACGCCTCGAAGATCACCAGCATCTTGCTCGCGGCGATCCCGATGCCGGTGTCGGTCACCGAGAACGCGATCAGGTCCGCGTCGGCCTCCCGCAGCGACCCGGCCTCCAGCAACTGCTCCCGGATCGCCGTCGGGACGTCCGCCCCGGCCGGCCGGATCACCAGCTCCACCGCCCCCGTGTCGGTGAACTTCACCGCGTTGGACAGCAGGTTGCGCAGCACCTGGAGGAGGCGCTGCTCGTCGGTGTGCAGCGTGGCCGGCAGCTCCGGCGAGACCCGCACCGAGAAGTCGAGCCCCTTCTCCGCGGTCAGCGGCCGGAAGGTCGCCTCCACGTAGTCCACGAGCTGGACCAGTGCGATCCGCGTCGGCGAGACGTCCATCTTGCCCGCCTCGACCTTCGACAGGTCGAGGATGTCGTTGATCAGCTGGAGCAGGTCCGAGCCGGCGCCGTGGATGGTCTCGGCGAACTCCACCTGCTTCCCCGACAGGTTCTCGTCCGCGTTGTCGGCGAGCAGCTTGGCCAGGATCAGCAGCGAGTTGAGCGGGGTCCGCAGCTCGTGCGACATGTTCGCGAGGAACTCGGACTTGTAGCGCATCGAGACCGCGAGCTGCTCGGCCCGCTCCTCCAGGACCTGCCGGGCCTCCTCGATCTCGGTGTTCTTCACCTCGATGTCCCGGTTCTGCTGGGCCAGCAGCTCGGCCTTCTCCTCCAGTTCCGCGTTCGCGGCCTGCAGGGCCTTCTGCCGGTTCTCCAGTTCGTCGGAGCGCTCGCGCAGCTGCTCGGTCATCTCCTGCGACTGCTTCAGCAGCATCTCCGTCTTGGAGTTGACGCTGATGGTGTTGACGCTCGTACCGATCATCTCGGCGATCTGGCTGAGGAAGTCCTTCTGGATCTGCGTGAACGGCGTGAAGGACGCCAGCTCGATGACGCCGAGCACCTTCCCCTCGAAGAGCACCGGCAGCACGATCACGTGCGCCGGCGGCGCCTCGCCCAGCCCCGAGGAGATCTTCAGGTAGCCGGGCGGGGTGTTCTCGACCAGGATCGTCCGCTTCTCCTCGGCGACCGTCCCGATCAGCCCCTCCCCCGGTCGGAAGGAGGTGGGCACCTGGCCACCGGCGTACGCGTAACTCCCGCGCATCCGCAGCTCGTACGAGCCGTCCGTACCGCCCTCCGTACCGATCTCGTTGGTGCCGCCGGCCGGCAGGGCCAGGAAGAAGGCACCGTGCTGCGCCGAGACCACCGGGGTCAGCTCGCTCATGATCAGCGAGGCCACGTCGTCGAGCTCGCGGCGGCCCTGCATCAGCGCGGAGATCCGCGCCAGGTTGCCCTTGAGCCAGTCCTGCTCCTTGTTGGCCAAGGTGGTGTCGCGCAGGTTGACGATCATCGTGTTGATGTTGTCCTGGAGGACCTGGATCTCGCCCGCGGCGTCCACGTCGACCTTCAGGCTGAGGTCGCCGCGGGTCACCGCGGTGGCAACGGCCGCGATCGCGCGCACCTGCCGGGTGAGGTTCCCGGCCATCTCGTTCACGGACTCCGTCAGGTCCCGCCAGGTGCCGTCGACGTCCCGGACCCGGGCCTGACCGCCCAGGATGCCCTCGGTGCCCACCTCGCGGGCCACCCGCGTCACCTGGTCGGCGAACGAGGACAGCTGGTCCACCATCGTGTTGATGGTGGTCTTGAGCTCCAGGATCTCCCCGCGCGCGTCGATGTCGATCTTCTTGGTCATGTCGCCCTTGGCGATGGCGGTCGTGACCATGGCGATCTGCCGCACCTGACCGGTGAGGTTGGAGGCCATGAAGTTTACCGAGTCGGTGAGGTCCTTCCACGTCCCCGAGACGCCCGGCACGTGCGCCTGACCGCCCAGCCGGCCCTCCGTACCCACCTCGCGGGCCACGCGCGTGACCTCGTCGGCGAAGGACGACAGGGTCTTCACCATCGTGTTGACCGTGTCGGCGAGCTGCGCGACCTCACCGCGCGCCTCGACGGTGACCTTCTTCGTCAGGTCGCCGTTGGCCACCGCCGCCGAGACCTGCGCGATCCCGCGCACCTGGGCCGTCAGGTTCCCGGCCATGGTGTTGACGTTGTCGCTCAGGTCCTTCCAGATACCGGTCACACCGCGCACGCGTGCCTGGCCGCCGAGGATGCCCTCGGTGCCCACCTCGCGCGCCACCCGCGTCACCTGCTCCGCGAAGGACGACAGCTGGTCCACCATCGTGTTGACGGTGGTGACGAGCTCGAGGATCTCGCCCTTGGCGTCGACGGTGATCTTCTTCGACAGGTCGCCCATGGCGACCGCCGTGGTCACCTCGGCGATGTTGCGCACCTGCGAGGTCAGGTTGTTCGCCATGAAGTTGACGGACTGGGTGAGGTCCTTCCAGGTGCCGGAGACACCCTTCACCTCCGCCTGACCGCCCAGGATGCCCTCGGTGCCCACCTCACGGGCGACCCGCGTCACCTGCTCCGCGAAGTTCGAGAGCTGGTCGACCATCGTGTTGAGGGTGTTCTTCAGCTCCAGGATTTCGCCGCGGGCGTCCACGTCGATCTTCTGCGACAGGTCACCGCGCGCCACCGCCGTGGCGACCTGCGCGATGTTGCGCACCTGCGAGGTCAGGTTCCCGGCCATGCCGTTCACCGAGTCCGTCAGGTCACGCCATACGCCGGCCACCCCGGGCACCTGGGCCTGGCCGCCGAGCCGCCCCTCGGTGCCCACGTCCCGGGCCACGCGGGTCACCTGCTCCGCGAAGGCGGAGAGCTGGTCGACCATCGTGTTGATGGTGTTCTTCAGCTCGAGGATCTCGCCCCGGGCGTCCACGTCGATCTTCTGCGACAGGTCACCGCGCGCCACCGCCGTGGTCACCTGCGCGATCTGGCGCACCTGCGAGGTCAGGTTCCCGGCCATGAAGTTGACGGAGTCGGTGAGCTCCTTCCAGGTGCCGGACACCCCCTCGACCCGTGCCTGGCCGCCGAGACGCCCCTCGGTGCCCACGTCCCGCGCCATCCGCGTGACCTGGTCGGCGAAGGACGACAGCTGGTCCACCATCGTGTTCACGGTGTTCTTCAGCTGGAGCATCTCGCCGGAGACGTCCACGGTGACCTTCTGCGACAGATCGCCGTTGGCCACCGCCGTAGTCACCTGCGCGATGTTGCGGACCTGGCCGGTGAGGTTGCGGAAGGCGGTGTTCACCGAGTCGGTGAGGTCCTTCCACGTCCCCGCGGCCCCCGGCACCTGCGCCTGACCGCCCAGCTCGCCCTCGACGCCGACCTCACGGGCCACACGCGTCACTTCCGCACCGAAGGACTGGAGCTGGTCCACCATCGTGTTGACGGTGTTCTTCAACTCCAGCATCTCGCCGGCCACGTTGACCGTGACCTTCTGCGACAGGTCGCCGTTGGCCACGGCGGTCGTCACCTGTGCGATGTCCCGCACCTGCGTGGTCAGGTTGCGGAAGACCGTGTTCACCGAGTCGGTGAGGTCCTTCCACGTCCCCGCGGCCCCCGGCACCTGCGCCTGACCGCCCAGCAGACCCTTGGCCCCGACCTCGCTGGCCACGCGCGTGACCTCGTCCGCGAAGGTCCGCAGGGTCTCCGTCATCTGGTTGATCGTTTCGGCCAGCTGCGCGACCTCGCCGCGCGCGCTCACCCGTACCTTCTGCGACAGGTCGCCGTTCGCGACCGCCGTCGTCACCTGCGCGATCCCGCGCACCTGAGCCGTCAGATTGCCCGCCATCGTGTTGACGGAGTCGGTCAGGTCCTTCCACACACCGGCGACACCGGGCACCTTCGCCTGGCCGCCCAGCTCCCCCTCCGTACCCACCTCGCGGGCGACCCGGGTCACCTCGGAGGAGAACGAGGACAGCTGGTCCACCATGGTGTTCACGGTGTTCTTCAGCTGGAGCATCTCGCCGGCCACGTGCACGGTGACCTTGCGCGACAGATCACCCTTGGCCACCGCCGTCGTGACGAGAGCGATATCACGCACCTGAGCGGTGAGCCGGTACGCCATCGTGTTGACGGAGTCGGTCAGATCCTTCCAGGAACCGGACATTCCGCGCACCTGGGCCTGACCGCCGAGCTTGCCCTCGGTACCCACCTCCAGCGCCACGCGCGTCACCTCGTCGGTGAACGCGGACAGCTGGTCGACCAGGTTGTTGACCGTACGCCCGACCTTCAGGAACTCCCCGCGCAGCGGATGCCCCGCCCCCTCCTGGGCCTGGGTCCGCAGATCCATCCGCTGGTCCAGATCACCCTCGGCGACCGCCGACAGCACCCGGCCCACCTCGGACACCGGCCGCGCCAGATCGTCCACCAGCTGGTTCGAGGCGTCGATCGCGGCCGCCCACGAGCCCTCACAGGCACCGGTTTCCAGCCGTTCGCTGAGCTTGCCCTCGCGGCCCACCATCCTGCGGACCCGCGACAGCTCCCCCGTCAGGTGCAGGTTGCGGTCGGCGACCTCGTTGTAGACGGCGGCGATCTCCGCCATCACGCCCTCGCCGGACACCGTCAGCCGCTTGCGGAAGTTCCCGTCCCGCATCGACACCAGGGCCGTGAGCAGCCGGTTCAGAGCGGCGGTATCGACCTCGGTCGTGCCGCCGCGCCGGGACCGACCGCCCTTCGGCCGCGTTCCCGTTCGCCGCACCGCTGCGCCAGACTCCACCGTGTCCCTCCCGAAAGGGTCGACCACTGTTCCACCGGGCTACGAGTGTTCCTGCCCAGCTCTTCAAGCCTGCCCAGTGTTTCACCCTGGCCGAACCCGGCCATAACACTTCGGCACCATCGCACACCCGCCGTACCCTGCGGGTGGAATCCCCGACGACGGCACCATGCCGACCGCGAAGGTAAGTAACCTGGCACCCGATGTCCAACCGCGTCGAAGGAGACTTGTGATCACGGCACGGGCGGCTGCCAGCTTCGACCCCCTCGGGCGCTCGGTCGCCGCCGCCCGCGCGTTCGTCCGCGACACCCTGCACGGCTGGGGCTTCGCGGACATCGTCGACGACGCGGTGGTGCTCACCAGCGAGCTCGTCACCAATGCCGTGGTCCACGCCGGAACCCGGGCCGAGGTCCTGTGCCTGCGCGCCGAGGACGGCGTACGCGTCGAGGTCGCCGACCGCTACCCGGAGCGCGAGCTCCCCCTCCAGCACCCCGGCGAGCGCCCGTACGCCGACCCCGACCGCGAGAACGGCCGCGGCCTGATGCTCTGCGCCGCCCTCGCCACCCGCTGGGGCGTCGAGTACACCGCCACCCACAAACACGTGTGGTTCCGCCTCGACCTGCCAGACCGTCCGGTCGGTACCCGCTCCGCGGGCCCCGTCGTCCCCGACCGGCTGCTGCCCCTCGCCGACAGCCGGGTCCGCGTCGCCGTCCTCCAGATCGACTCCGCCGGAGCCGTCTCCGCCTGGAACGAGGACGCCGAGCACGTCTTCGGCTACCCCGCCGAGAAGGCCGTCGGCCGCCCGCTCGCCGAGCTCGCCGCCTGGCCCCAGACCCCCGGCACCGGCACCGGCATCGCGGAGGCCCTGGGCCTGTCCCGCTGGGAGGGCAGCTACGGGATCCGCGGCGCCGACGGCCGCGTCATCCCCGTTTACGCCTCCCACCTCCGGGTACGCGACGCCCATGGCGAACCCTCCATCGTCTGCCTCCTCGTCCACGACGACGAGCGCGCCCTCCTGCAGACCCCGGTACGGATCCCCACGGACGGCGGCCAGCTCACCGAGCCCCGCCCCGCGGACCCCTTCGAGGTCTTCATCGGCTCGCCCGCCCCCGACGACCTGGACGGCCTCCTCCAGCGCACCGTCGAGCGGGCCCGCGACCTCCTCGACGCCGACGCCGCCTTCCTGCTCCTCGCCACCGACGACGAGACCGAGCTCGAGGTCCGCGCCACCACCGGGCTGCCCTCCACCCGACAGCGCTTCGCCCGCGTCCCCGTCGAGGCCGGCACCAACCGGTACGGCTCGGCCCGCATGCCCGCCGTCCACGACGACCTCACCGCCGTACCCGGAGCCGTCCCGCTCCTGGAGTCCACCGGCATGCGGTCCGTGGTGACCGTCCCCCTCAAGGTCGAAGGCCGGCTCACCGGCTCCCTCGGCGTCGCCGCCGAGATCCCCGGCCGCTACTCCAACGAGGAGGCCCTGCGCCTCCAGTTCGCGGCCGACCGCATCGCCCTCGCCGTCGAGTCCGCCCGCCTCGGCGAGCTCGAACGCCTGCGCCGCGGCTCGCTCTCCTTCCTCGTCGAGGCCTCCGACCTGCTGGCCGGCACCCTCGACCGGGACCAGACCCTGGCCCTCATGGCCCAGATGACCGTCCCCACCCTCGCGACCTGGTGCGCCGTCTACACCATCGCCGACCAGTCCTCGGATCCGTATCTCTCCTACGTCCTGCACGAGGACGAGGAGCGCATCGACGGCCTCAAGGCGCTGCTCTCCCGGGTCAGCCCGCCCGAACCGGTCCGCGGGGCCGGTGCCCGGCCCTGGCCGGAAACGGCTCTCGCGGTCGGCGGCGAGACCGTCGTCCTGCCGCTGATGGCCCGCAACCGCGTGATCGGCATGCTCACCCTCGGCAAGGCCAGCGAGGAGCACTTCCGCCAGGAGATCCTCGAACTCGCCGAGGACCTCTCCCGCCGGGCCGCCCTCGCCCTCGACAACGCCCGGCTGTACTCCGAGCGCACCGCCATCAGCCGCTCCCTCCAGCGCAGCCTGCTGCCGCCCGGCTCCCCGGCCATCCCCGGCATGGAGGTGGAGGTCATCTACCGCGCGGCCGGCGAGGGCAACGAGGTGGGCGGCGACTTCTACGACGTCTTCCCGATCCGCGACGGCGCGTACGGCTTCGCCATCGGCGACGTCTGCGGTACGGGTCCGGAGGCGGCCGCCGTCACCGGCCTGGCCCGCCATGCCCTGCGCCTGCTGGCCCGCGAGGGCCTCGGCGGCCCCGCCGTCCTGGAACGCCTCAACGCGGCCATCCTCGACGAGGGCGCCCGCAGCCGGTTCCTCACGCTCCTCTACGGCGAGCTCCACCCGCAGCCGGACGGCGGCGCCCTGATGAAGGTCGTCTGCGCCGGCCACCCGCTGCCGCTGCGCTTGCGTCCGAACGGCGAGGTGCTCCCGGCCGCCGACCCCCAGCCCCTGCTGGGCGTGATCGACGACCTCGACCTCTACGAGCAGACGCTGACCCTGGACCCGGGCGACGTGCTGCTGTGCGTCACGGACGGCGTGACCGAACGCCGCGAGGGCAGCCGCATGCTGGGGGACGACGGCCTCACCGAGGTCCTCACCACCTGCACGGGCCTCACCGCGGGCGCGGTCGCCTCCCGCGTCCTGCGCGCGGTGGAACGCTTCGCCGCCGAACCCGCCTCGGACGACATGGCCATCCTGGCCTTCCGCGTCCCGCAGCAGCGCGAGGGCGACTGAGAGCGCTGTAGTCCCCTTCTCTCCTTCCCTACTGCCGGGGCCTCGGCCGGGTCGACAGGATCATGAAGGACGGGGCCGCCATCTCCGTGGCCAGGGGAAGCCGGTCGTTGTGGACCTGGGTGCCGGTGTGCTCCGGTGTGGTGGCGGGGTGGACGGGCTCGGGGGTCGAGGGGGCGTCCGCCTCGGGGCCCAGGGCCGTCACGATGTTCAGAACGAGGCGTCGGATCCTTGCGATGGTCATGAGACGGTCCTTCCGCGGCTCTGGGACTCGGGCTGCGGATGCGGTGAGAAGGCCGCTGCCGCCCCGTTCCCTCATCCGTGATCCCATTGCGCCCCACGCCACGACCGCGGTCACGACCCGGAAAGTCGGGGCTTGACAGCCGGCCACAACGCAAAAAAGGCCCCCGCCAGATGGCGGGGGCCTTTTTCCTTGGAGCCCTTTAACGGAATCGAACCGTTGACCTTCTCCTTACCATGGAGACGCTCTACCGACTGAGCTAAAAGGGCGGGTTGTTCGGCGGCGTCCTACTCTCCCACAGGGTCCCCCCTGCAGTACCATCGGCGCTGAAAGGCTTAGCTTCCGGGTTCGGAATGTAACCGGGCGT
>NZ_JBHXNP010000004.1:0-186401 GCF_042719495.1 Streptomyces sp. NPDC058525 | reverse complement strand
CCACCCCGTCCACCCCCACCTCCCGGCCCGGCCCGGCCACATCCAGCCCCGCCGGCGTTTGAGGCGCGGGGTCCGGGGCGGAGCCCCGGCGGCGGCGCCGCACCCGCACACCCGGAACCTCAGCCCGCCCGCCCCGAAACCCGCCCGACGGCCGAATCCGGCTCCACCGCAGGGGCCGGCACCTTCGCAGCCCGCCCCGGCGCAGCCGGCTCCGCACAGGCCTGCGCCGGCAACCGAACCCCACTCTCCCCGCCGGCCTCGGCCTCAGCCGAGGCCTCGACCCCACAGTCCATCGCCCGCGGCAGCTTCAGCGCCATCACCGCCCCCGCAACCAACAGCCCCGCGCTGACCAGCAACGTCACGTGCAGCCCGGACACGAACGAGTTCCGCGCCGCCGCGTGCAGCGCCTCCCCCGCCGGCCCGCCGAGCTGCGCGGCGATCTGGTAGGCCTCGCCCAGCGAGTGCGCGGCGCCCGCCGAGTCCTGGGCCGAGACCCCCGGCACGTCCGCCAGCCCCGGCGCGTACGCGGCGTTCATCACGCTGCCCAGCAGCGCGATGCCCATGCCCGCGCCCAGCTGGTACGAGGTCTCGCCGATGGAGGCCGCGCCGCCCGCGGTGGCCGCCGGAGCCTCGTTCAGCATCGACTCGTACGCGGCGAACAGCGTGGTCTGGAGCCCGAAACCGAGCAGGATGAAGCCGACCGTCAGCAGCACGGGCCGGTCGTCGTGGCCCATGAAGGTGAGCACGAGCACGGCGAACGCGGTGAGCAGGAAGCCCAGCGAGACCATCGTGCGCGGGCCGACCCGGGCCAGGGTGTACGAACCGGTGGCGCCGGCCGCCATCGCGGCGAAGGTCAGCGGCAGCAGCCGCAGGCCGGTCTCCAGCGGGCTGAGGTGCAGCACCAGCTGGAGGTACTGGACGGCGATCAGCTCGAGGCCGACGAGGGCCAGCATCGCGAGCACGATGCAGCCGACGGAGGTCGAGAAGGCGGCGCGGGAGAACATCCGCATGTCGATCAGCGGGTGCGGTCGGCGCTTCTGCCGCCGTACGAACAGCACCAGCAGGGCCACGCCGAGCACCAGCGGCACCAGCGCCTCGAGGTCGAGGAGCTCGCGCTCGGCGCCCAGCCGCTTGATCCCGAGCACCGAGCCGAGCACACCGGCGGCGGCCATCAGCGCGCCGGTCACGTCCCACGGCCCGTCGGAGGAGCCCTTCGACTCGGGGAGCAGCCAGCGCCCCAGCGGCAGGATCAGCGCCATCAGCGGGATGTTGATGAGGAAGACGGAGCCCCACCAGAAGTGCTGGACGAGGAAGCCGCCGAGCACCGGGCCGCTGGCGGCTCCGATCGCGGCGACGGCGGTCCAGATGCCGATGGCCAGGGCCCGTTCGCGCCGGTCGGGGAAGACCTGGCGCAGGATCGACAGAGTGGCGGGCATGATCATCGCCCCGCCGATGCCGAGCAGCGCGCGGGCGGCGATGAGGACCTGGGCGTTGTCGGCGAGGGCCGCCATGGCGGAGGCCGCGCCGAAGAGCCCGTAGCCGAGGAGGAGGATGCGGCGGCGGCCGACCCGGTCGCCGAGGGTGCCGAAGAGGATCAGCAGCGCGGCGCAGACCAGGGGGTAGGCGTCGACGATCCACAGGAGCTCGATGGATCCGGGGCGCAGGTCCTCGGTGAGGGAGGGGACGGCGACGTGCAGGATCGTCGCGTCGAGCGCGACGAGGACCAGGCTGACGCAGAGCACTGCCAGGACGACCCAGCGATTGCCCCCGCCGGAGGCCGCGCGGAGCCGCTGCCAGGGGGCAGTGGTCCGGACTCCGGCCGCGTTCGTCCCCGACATGCATGTACCTCCCAGGTGATCCCTCGCGCTCGGCGGACCAGCGTCTTGCGGAGCCACGGGGGGTGGTGCGCTGTGCGGCGTCCAACGGGGTCCGGCATCGACACGCGAGTGAACGGTCAGCGTACGCGAGTTCGCCTGTCCAACACGTGGTCAAGCTCTCATCCCGGCGGAGGCCGCCCTGTGGTGTGCGCCACTTTTCCCGCCCTGCCCCTTCCCCCGCGTACACGCGCGCTCACGGCCCGTGGTTCTCGGCCGGGCCCGGGTGTGCGCCACCGATAATCATGCCCGTGAAAGATCTTGGATTGCACCGGGCCGCGCCCGCGCTCGCCGCGGCCGGACCGGCGCTCGCCGTGTTCGCGGCGGTCCGGCTGCTCGGGCTGGCCGTGCTCGGCGCGTGGGGCGCGGTGGCCGGCAGCAGCCCGCACACACTGCTGTCGGCGCGCTGGGACTCGCTCTGGTACGCCCGCATCGCCGCGGAGGGGTACGGGTACGAGGTGGCCCTCCCGAACGGGGACGTCCACTCGAACCTGGCGTTCTTCCCGCTGCTGCCCTGGCTGGAGCGGCTGGTGTCGGCGGCGACCGGGCTCCCGTACGGCTCCGCGGGCCTGGTGGTGTCCGCGCTGGCGGGGCTCGCCGCGGCCTGGGGGATCTTCGCAGTGGCGGACCTGCTGCACGGCCGCCGGGCCGGGGTGCTGGCGGTGGCCGTCTGGGCGGCGCTACCGGTCGGGATCGTGCAGTCCATGGCGTACAGCGAGTCGCTGTTCACGGCGCTGGCCGCCTGGGCGCTGTACGGGGCCCTGCGCGGCCGGTGGCTGACGGCCGGCCTGCTCGCGGCCGGGGCGGGGCTGACCCGCCCGGTCGGGGCCGCGGTGGTCGCGGCGGTGTGGGTGGCCGTCGTACTGGCCTGGCGCGGCGGCGAGCGGTCCTGGCGGATGGCGGCCGGTGCGCTGCTGGCTCCGCTGGGGGCCGGGGCGTACGTGCTGTGGGTCGGCGCGCGCACCGGCGGCGGGCTGCTCGGGTACCTGGACGTGCAGGCCGGCTGGGGCAACGGCTTCGACGGCGGCTGGGCCTTCGCGCGGTTCATCGGGGCGCGGCTCGCCTCGTCCGCCTTCGCGGCCGGGCTCGGGCTGATCGCGGGGGTCGTGCTGGTGCTGTGGCTGTACGGGCGGTGCGTGCGGCAGCGGCAGCCGGTACCGCTGCTCGTGTACGGCGGGATCGTGGTGGCGCTGGCGCTGTGCGCGTCCGGGTACTTCGGTTCCAAGCCGCGGCTGCTGCTGCCGGCCTTTCCGCTGGTCCTGCCGGTGGCGGTGGCGCTGGCCGGGTGGCGGACCCGGACGGCGGCCGCGGTGCTGGGGGCGGCGGCCCTGCTCTCGGCGGTCTACGGGGCGTTCTGGCTGAACGGCTCGGGCCCACCGTAACGGAATGGATCATTCCGATCCATCGTTCGGCAAAGGATAACGAGTTGCGACAATAAAGCCCGGGTAAGTATGTGAAACAATTTCCGGGGCAGTTGATCGAGAACCCTCCAACCATTGCCGAAATGCCGGGAATTAAGTCTCGCGTGAGACCAACTCCACATCACATGGTCATCACAAAGCCCGCGATTCGACCGGGCCGACCATCGGCGCGCGGTAACGTCGATTGAGTGCGTACCGATCAAATCCTGAACCGTCTGGAGCGGGTGTTCGCCCGCCTGGACCGGGAACCAGAGCGACCGGCTCATCTGCAAACCCCGCAGATGAGCCGGCACCGCGTCGTGCTCCTCGGATCGACCCTCGCCTTCTACCTCGCGATCGTGGTGGCCGTACTGACCACGTCCTGGCTCGTGCGCCTGGACTGGCAGGTCATGTTCTTCCGGCCCTACGAGCAGTGGCCGCAGCTGCACGCCTTCCTCGACTACCTCGTCGTACTGGGCCAGCGCGGGCCCACCGCGGTCATGGTCGCCGCCTGGCTCGGCTGGCGCTCCTGGCGCCAGCACACCCTCCGCCCGCTGATCACGCTGGGCGTGGCGCTGCTCCTGCTCAACGTCACCGTCGGGTCCGTCAAGCTCGGCCTCGGCCGGCTCGGCCCGCACTACGCCACCGAGATCGGTTCGGCCGAACTCTTCGCGGGCGGCGATATATTCCCTTCCGGCCACACCGCCAACGCCGTCGTGACCTGGGGAATCCTCGCCTATCTGGCGTCCACCGTGGTCACCCGGCGGGTGCTGTCCGTGGTGTCCGCGGTCGTCTCCCTGAGCGTCGGCGCCACCACCGTCTACCTCGGCACGCACTGGGTCAGCGACGTACTGCTCGGCTGGTCCGCGGGACTGCTGATCCTGCTGGCGCTGCCCTGGTTCGAGCCGCTCATCGCCCGGACCGAGGCCTACGTCTTCGACCTGCGCGAGCTGCTGCGCCGTCGTGCGGAGACCGGCCGGATGCCCGCGCCCGTCGTGTCCGCGCTCACCCCGCTGCTCTCCGCGGGCGGCAAGTGGCGGCTCGAGCCGGCTGCCCGGGACACCGCGGCGGAGCCCGCTCCCGCGGCCCCCGCGCCCGTGCACACCCCGGCGCCGCGGCCCGCTCCCCTGCTCACCGGCCGGCCGCACCTGATCCGCTCCGAGCGGACCCCGGTCACCCCGGCCGGGAGCCGCAGGCCGGCCCACGGCGAGCGGGCGGCCGCCCGGAGCGCCGCGGCCCGCCCGGTCGCCGGCGGCTGAAGCACACCGCGCGGGACGGTACGCACCACCTCTCCCCGCGCAACGAAGGCGGGCCGGGTCACTGACCCGGCCCGCCTTCGCCGTTCGCGCGCACGGCCGGGGCGCGCTCGCCGCCGCCCGTCAGCGCCACGCCAGGACGTTCGTCCGTCCCGGGTCACGCTTGTGTCACAGAATATCGACAATCCCCAATTGTTTTCCGGACCGCGACACGCCCGCCGTTCAGGCGCATTGGAATTTTTTCCGAAGCCCCCTGCCGAAGGCCTGGAATTCCGGTAGGGATTGCCACGAGGCCGCTGGACCAGACCAGTTGAATCCCCCTCAGGTCCGCCACATTTCCTTCACCTCGGCGGGTCCACGGCCCGCCCCAGCAGATCCCTCGCGGCCCTGATCCGATCCGTCAGCTCGGGCGGCTCGACCACTTCGAACTCACAGCCGATCAGCATGATGTGAATCACCAGGACGTCCAGGCTGACCGCCCCGGTGCGCAGCAGGCAGCTCTGCTGATCGACCGGCTCCAGCACCCCGTCGCTCGGCCCGACGGTCCGGGCCGCCTCCTCCGCGGAGACCTTCAGCCGCACCACCGCCCGGGCCGCGTAGACCCGCTGCGCCACGCCCTGGGATACGTACGCGGCGAGGTCCGCCGCGGGCGGCTCGCGCGGTGTGAAGCGCGGTCCGTGCGGCGCCCTGGGCTCGATCCGGTCGGCCCGGAACGTCCGCCAGTCCTCCCGGTCCAGGTCCCAGGCGACCAGGTACCAGCGCCGCTCGGTGCACACCAGCCGGTGCGGCTCGACGGTGCGGCGGGTGACGTTGCCCTCGTGGTCGCGGTAGCCGAAGCGCAGCCGCTCGGTGTCGCGGCACACGGAGGCGAGTTCGGTGAGCACCGAGGGGTCCACGGTGGAGTGCTCGGCCCCGCGCAGCATCGGCACGGTGAACTCGTTGAGCGCGGACACCCTGCGCCGCAGCCTGGACGGCAGCACCTGCTCCAGTTTGGCGAGGGCCCGTACGGAGGCCTCCCCGATCCCCTCCACCCCGTTCCCGGCGGCCGTCCGCAGCCCGACCGCGACGGCCACGGCCTCCTCGTCGTCCAGCAGCAGCGGCGGCAGCTCGGCCCCGGCCCCCAGCTGGTAGCCGCCGCCCGTCCCGGGAGTGGCGTTCACCGGGTACCCCAGCTCCCGCAGCCGGTCCACGTCCCGGCGCACGGTGCGCGGGGTCACGCCGAGCCGGGCGGCGAGGTCCGCCCCGGTCCATTCGCGGTGGGCCTGCAACAGGGACAAAAGGCGGAGCAGTCGCGCGGAGGTCTCGAGCATGGCCGAAGTCTGCCAGCGTGCCCGTGGGCGCCGCCCGGGCGGCGGGGGCTCAGCAGATCGGCGCCGGGTTGCCGCTGAGCTCGATCAGCGCGCAGAGGGTCTTGGTCGACACCTTCCACACCCCGTCCTCGAGGATCGCGGTCCCCTTGCTGTCCGGCAGGACCGGGAAGCCGCCGACCAGCAGGTCGTAGGTGACGTCCGCCTGGGTGGGCGAGGTGAAGGCCACGTCCGTGACCTTGGCCGAGGAGACGGAAGCGTCGGTGTTGCCCGCGAAGCCGCCGAGCAGCGGTTCGAGGAACTCGCCGTTCTCCAGCACCTTGGCCTTCTCCTCGACGGAGGTCTTGGAGTCGAAGAAGGCCGCCCAGTTTTTCTCGACCTCGGCCTTGGCCTTGGCCGGATCCGCCGGGCCGTCGACGGCGGGCGCCGCGGCCATGACCGCCGTGACGGGGGTGGCGGGAGTGCCGGGGGCGGCCTGCGTGCCCGCGGCCGCGGAGCCGGCCCCGAGGGCGGGCACCGCGGCCAGTACGGCTGCCGCCGCCCACACTCCGATACGAGGGTGTCTGCCCAGGTCCATCTGGCTCACCACCGGTGTCCGAGCGAGCCGTTCGGCTCGTTGCTTCCAGGGTCGACGCCTTCGGCGCGGAGTGCAATCGGGGTCGGATGCGGAGGAACCGCCCCCTCCGTGCGGTTGCGGCCGACGCCCTGCTGTGCGTGGAGCTCCCCGACCAGGATGCGGAGGAACCGCCCCGTCCGTGCGGTTGCGGCCGGCGCCCTGCTGTGCGTGGGGCTCCGCGACGTCCCCCGGCACCGCCCCTCCCCGCCCCGGGGACCGGGACTATGAACTGCGCGCGGGTGGACCCCCGTTCAGCGCCCAGGCCTCGCAACACCCGACGGCACGACCGAGGGACCGGAGGACGGCGCCGCCGAGGGAACGACCGCCGGCCCGGGCGCCGGACGAGCCGTGGGCACAGCCGACGGAACGGGCGCCGCACCGGCCGGGGCCGCCGGTACGGCCGACGGGACAGCCGCCGGACCGGCCGGGGCCACGGGCGCGGCCGGGGTCGGGGTCGGGGTCGGGGTCGGCGATACCGCCGGGCTCGGCGGATTCACCGGGCTCGGCGGATTCACCGGGGCCGGCGGATTCACCGGAGCCGGCGGGGTCGGTGGGCGCGGCTGGTCCTGCTCAGGGATGGTCAGCAGGGTGCCCACGACCAGGGTCCCGGGCCGGTCCCCGACCACCGCGCGGTTCGCCTCGTACAGCGCCTGCCACCCGCCCCGCACCCGGTGCTTCCGCGCGATCGACACCAGCGTGTCCCCGCTCCGCACCACGTGCATCCGCCCGGCCAGCCCGTACCGCTTCGAGCACGTCGGCCAGGCGTCCCAGCCCTGCGCGCCCAGCACGTCCTCCGCCACCCGGATCTGCTGGACCCGGCTGGCCAGGTCGGCGCGCGCCGCGAACCCCAGCCCCCCGTAGTCCTCCCACGTCGGCTGCCAGAACTGCAGCCCGCCGTAGAAGCCGTTCCCGGTGTTGATGGCCCAGCGCCCGCCGCTCTCGCAGTCGGCGACGCAGTCCCAGGGCCACTCCCCGCCCGGCCCGCAGTCCCCCGGCCCGGTGCCGATCACCCCCGGCGAGCCGGGGTGCGCCGCCCCGGCCGGACCGGGCGCGGGCGGCGGCGGGGCCTGGGCCGCCGCCGCACCGGCAGGGAGTACGAGAGCCAGCACGGCGGCGACGGCAGCGGCGCCCGGAAGGGCCCTGGCCCGCCGGCGACGGATCCGGAGGTGGGGCATCGCGTCACGCTACGCAGCGCCCACCGCCCAACCGGCCCGGCGCGCCCCGCACGTTCCGCGCCCCACCCGGTCGGCCGACCTGCCGCCCTCCCCCAAACGGCCAATCACGGCCATCAACTGCGCACAATCAGAAAACAGTTGGCACGAAGCGAAGCCCCCGCCGGGCGGTTCACTCGTACGGGGGCCCGGTTCGAATCCGTTCCCTCCAATGGCGTGACCCCGGCTGCCGCTCCCCCGTTGAGCCCGGCGAGCCGGGAACCACCCGGCCCCTGCACCTATGCCGAGGAGCCACCCCGTGCCGCGCATGCTCGACGTCAGTGATGAGGTACGTGCCGAGATCGGTGACGAAGAAGCCGACAGGCTGCTCGTCGGCGAGGACGCGCCGCGCAGTTACGACTGCACCTCCTGCCGCACCCCGGGCGACCCCGAGAACGACCGCACCAGCACGGTGCTGTTCGTCGGCGAGGAGACCGCCGTCCTCGCCTTCGCCCACGCCACCTGCATCCCCTCCCAGGTGGTGAAGGTGTCCGAGGAGCAGCTCCAGGGCGCCGTCGCCAGCATCACCGGTGACAGCCCGGCCGCGGCCGCCGCCGGCGGGGGCCCGCAGAACGTGCCCGGCGGCCAGGCCGTCCTCGGCATCACCAGCGGCCTGGTCCTGATCGGCGGGGAGCTGCACCCCGCCCTGGTGGTCGAGCCGACCGCGCCGATCGCCCGCCCCGGCAGCGACGGCCCCGGCGACGACTTCCTCCCGCTCCTCATCGAGCAGGGCTTCATCCCGGTCATGGACACCGCCCAGCTCCCCACCGCACTGAGCGGCTGGTCGGTCCTGCTCGCCGGCGGCCAGCTCCACGCCGTCCTCCAGCCGGGCCCCGACGGCGGCCGCCCGGTCGCCTGGTGGCAGGCGCACCAGGCGCTGTCGGTCACCGACGGCTGGCGCAGCGCCGTCAACAAGACCCAGCGCGTGCTCATCTACGCCGCCCCGGTCGGGTCCATCGGCCAGCAGCCGCGTGAGGACCTGCTGCGCGACGCCCTGGACAAGGCCGCCGCCTCGGGCAAGCTCGTGGCCGCCTCCATGCCCCTGGCCGGTACGCCGGGCGCCTGACGGACGAAGCTCCGATCGCCGCCGGGGTGGCCCCGGCGGCGATCTGCGTTTTCCGCCCGCCACCCCGCATCCGCAGGGCCCCGGTTTCGTTGGCTGATACGTGCATCCATACGACTCCTCCCGCGCCCCGTCCCGTACGAGCTCCGTCTCGCACACCCCGATCTACGACGCCCTGTACTCGGAGTACCTGCGGGCCTTCCGGGCGCTGCCGGGCGACCGTACGGGCGAGGAGGACCTCGGGTTCACGGCCTTCTCGTACGGGGGCGGGTACACGGGCGCGGGCGGCACGTACGACAGCGGCTGGAACGGTTCCTCGTGGCAGCGCACCGACGGCTGGCAGCCCACGTACGTGGCGCAGCCGCAGCCGCAGCCCCAGCCCGCGTACTCGTACGCCGGCGGCTCCGGATACGCCGACGGGCGGCCGCGCCAGACCGGGATGACGCCCATCCCGGCGGCCCTGCCGCCCGCTCCGCGCCGGGGCTACTGACCCCGGGACTCCGTACCGCCCGTACTACTTCTTCTTCTTGTACTGGGCGCCGCGCTTCTCGCGCACCCGCACCGAGATGTGGATCGGGGTGCCCTCGAAGCCGAACTCCTCGCGCAGCCGGCGCTCGATGAAGCGCCGGTAGCCGTGCTCCAGGAAGCCGGAGGCGAAGAGGACGAACCGCGGCGGCTTGCTGCCCGCCTGGGTGCCGAACAGGATGCGGGGCTGCTTGCCGCCGCGGATCGGGTGCGGGTGGGCCGCGACGACCTCGCCGAGGAAGGCGTTCAGGCGGCCGGTGGGGACGCGCGTCTCCCAGCCCGCGAGGGCGGTCTCGATCGCCGGGACCAGCTTCTCCATGTGGCGGCCGGTGAGCGCCGAGACGTTCACCCGGGGCGCCCACGCGACCTGCTGCATCTCGGTCTCGATCTCGCGCTCGAGGTAGTAGCGGCGCTCCTCGTCGAGCTCGTCCCACTTGTTGTAGGCGATGACGATGGCACGGCCGGCCTCGACGGCCATGGTGATGATGCGCTGGTCCTGGACGCTGATCGTCTCGGTGGTGTCGATCAGGATGACCGCGACCTCCGCCTTCTCGACGGCGGCGGCCGTGCGCAGGGAGGCGTAGTAGTCGGCGCCCTGCTGGAGGTGGACCTTCTTGCGGATGCCGGCGGTGTCGACGAACTTCCAGGTGACGCCGCCGAGCTCGATCAGCTCGTCGACCGGGTCGCGGGTGGTGCCGGCCAGCTCGTTGACGACGACACGGTCCTCCTTCGCGACCTTGTTGAGCAGCGAGGACTTGCCCACGTTCGGGCGGCCGATCAGCGCGATGCGGCGCGGACCGCCGGGGGCGGAGCCGCCGAAGCTCTGCTCGGGGGCCTCCGGGAGGGCCTCGAGCACCGCGTCCAGCATGTCGCCGGTGCCGCGCCCGTGCAGGGAGGAGACCGGGTGCGGCATGCCGAGGCCCAGGGACCACAGGGAGGCCGCGTCGGACTCGCCGCTCTGGCCGTCGACCTTGTTGGCGCACAGCACGACGGGCTTGCCGGCCTTGCGCAGCAGGCGGACGACGGCCTCGTCGGTGTCGGTGGCGCCGACCTTGGCGTCGACGACGAAGACGACCGCGTCGGCGGCCTCTATGGCGTATTCGGCCTGGGCGGCGACGGAGGCGTCGATGCCGAGGACGTCCTGCTCCCAGCCGCCGGTGTCGACGACCTTGAAGCGGCGGCCGGCCCACTCGGCCTCGTACGTGACGCGGTCGCGGGTGACGCCCGGCTTGTCCTCGACGACCGCCTCGCGGCGGCCGATGATGCGGTTCACCAGGGTCGACTTGCCGACGTTCGGCCGGCCGACGACGGCGAGGACGGGGAGGGGGCCGGCGGCGGCCTCCTGGAGGGCACCCTCGACGTCCTCGATGTCGAAGCCCTCTTCCGCGGCGAGCTCCATGAACTCCGCGTACTCGGCGTCGCCAAGTGCTCCGTGGTCGTGCTGGTCGTTCATGAAGTCCGTTCCTCGTCGTTCGTGGTGATCGGTGGTACCCGCGCAGCGCGGTTCCACTACTAGGTCAAGTCTCGCTCAGCGCCCGGTGAGGCGCTTGGCGTCGGCCAGGTGGGCGGTCAGCCGGTCCTGGATGCGTACGGTGGCCTCGTCCAGCGCGGTGCGGGTACGTCGGCCACTGCCGTCCCCGGCGTCGAAGGCCGAGCCGAAGACGACGTCGACCCGGCTCTTGAGGGCGGGCAGGCCCTTGACGAGCCGACCCTTGGTGTCGCCGCTGCCGAGCACGGCCACCGGCACGATGGGCGCGCCGCTGCGGACCGCGAAGTACGCGAGTCCGGCGCGCAGCGAGGCGAAGTCGCCCTCGCCCCGGGTGCCCTCGGGGAAGATGCCGAGGGCCCCTCCATGGTCGAGCACGCCGAGGGCGCGGGTGATCGCCGTCCGGTCGGTGCCGGAGCGGTCGACCTTGACCTGCCCGATCCCTTCGAGGAAGGGGCCGAGCGGGCCGACGTACGCTTCCTTCTTGATCAGGAAGTGCAGGGGCCGGGGCGCGGTGCCCATGACCATCGGGCCGTCTATGTTGTGCGAGTGGTTCACGGCGAGGATGACGGGGCCGGAGGCGGGCACCTTCCAGGCGCCGAGCACACGGGGCTTCCAGAGCCCGTACATGAGCCCGATGCCGATGCGCCTGCCGACCGCCGCACCCTTGAGGGAGGGCGCTTCGCTCACTTGCGGCCCGCCCGCTTCTCCTCGACCAGGGTCACGACGCACTCGATGACCTGGTCGAGCGTGAGCTCGGTGGTGTCCACCTCGACGGCGTCGCCGGCCTTGGCCAGGGGGGAGGTCTTGCGGCCGGAGTCCGCGGCGTCGCGCTTGATCAGCGCCGCCTTGGTGGCCGCGAGGTCGGCGGCCTCCTTGCCGCGGAGCTCGCCGCTGCGCCGGGCGGCGCGGGCCTCGGCGGAGGCGGTCAGGAAGACCTTGAGGTCCGCGTCGGGCAGCACGGTGGTGCCGATGTCGCGGCCCTCGACGACGATGCCGTCGGCCTCCGCGGCCGCCTTCGCGGCGATGGAGCGCTGCAGCTCGGTGATCAGGGTGCGCACCTCGGGGACGGCGCTGACGGCGCTGACCTTGGAGGTGACCTCCTGGGTGCGGATGGGTCCGGCGGCGTCGAGGCCGTCCACGGTGATCGTGGGCGCGGCGGGGTCGGTGCCGGACACGATGGACGGCTTCCCGGCGGCGACGGCGATGGCGTGCGGGTCGTCGGTGTCCACGCCGTTGGTGATCATCCACCAGGTGATGGCCCGGTACTGGGCGCCGGTGTCGAGGTAGCGCAGCCCGAGCTTGGCGGCCACGGCCTTGGAGGTGCTGGACTTGCCCGTGCCGGAGGGACCGTCGATGGCGACGATCACGGCTGCCGGAGCTGCGGTTTCCACGGTGCGGGCACCTTCCTGGTTGCGCGTACGTGTCCGGGCGCACGAAAACGCCCCTCCTCCAGGTTACCGGGCCCCAGCACCCCCCGGCCCCGCCCTCTCAACCGACCGCCTCCACCACCACTCTCCGGCCCCCTCCAAGGCACGCCCCACATCCAGCCCCGCCGGCGTTTGAGGCGCGGGGTCCGGGGCGGAGCCCCGAATCCTTGACGCCCGCCCACCCACACAGCCCAGCCCAATTCCAGCCCCGCCGGCGTTTGAGGCGCGGGGTCCGGGGCGGAGCCCCGATCTTTGACCCCAGCCGGATACAGGGAAGCAGGGCCCCCGGGCCCGAGCCCCGATCCCCAGCCCCGCCGGAGGCAAAGGGCCCCGCCCCCTCCAAGTGGCGGACCCACCCGAACCGGGTGATCCTTACAGACAGCGGCGATCCAGCCGAAGGGGCGCCGGGGCCACAGACCGCCCCGGCGCCCCTTCGGCCCGTTCGACCCCGTCGACCCCGTCGACCCCTCGGCCCCGCCGCCCCCGCAGGCCCCCGCAGGCCCGCGCAGGCCGAAGCCACCCCCCGGTGCCAGACTGAAGGCATGGCTACGCTCAGTCAGTCCTTCCGGGGCCGGCTGGTGCAGCCCGGAGACCCCACGTACGACGAGGACCGCCGCGTCTGGAACGGCTCCGTCGACCGCTCCCCCGCCCTCATCGCCCACTGCACGGGCGTCGCGGACGTCATAGACGCGGTGCGCTTCGCGGCCGGCCCCGCGGCCGGACTGCCCGTGGCCGTACGCGGCGGCGGCCACAGCTTCCCCGGCCAGTCCGTGTGCGACGGCGGGATCGTCGTCGACCTCTCGCCCCTGCGCGGCATCCGCGTCGACCCCGACGCCCGCACGGTCCGCGCCCAGGCCGGGGTGCTCCTGGGCGAACTGGACCACGAGACACAGGCGTTCGGCCTGGCCGTACCGGCCGGGATCGTCACGCACACCGGCCTGGCCGGGCTCACCCTCGGCGGCGGGATCGGCTGGCTGATGCGCAAGTACGGGCTCACCGTCGACCAGTTGCTCTCGGTCGACCTGGTCACCGCCGACGGATCCTTCGTGAAGGCGAACGAGGACGAGAACCCGGACCTGTTCTGGGGCGTGCGCGGCGGAGGCGGGAACTTCGGGATCGTCACCGAGTTCACCTTCCGCCTCAACCCGCTCGGGCCGATCGTGCTGGCCGGCCCGGTCATCTGGCCGATGTCCGAGTCGGCCCGGCTGCTGCGCTTCTACCGCGAGTGGATCACCGCCGTACCGGACGAGCTGACGACGGCGGTCGTCCACCGCAAGGCGCCGGCGGCCCCGTACGTACCCGCCCGCCTGCGGGGGAAGCCGGTCGTGATGGTGGTCTGCTGCTACGCGGGCCCGGTCGAGGAGGGCCAGGAGGTGCTGCGCCCGCTGCGCGAGGACGCCGGGCCCGCGCCCGTACTCGACCTGTGCACGCCCAAGCCGTTCACCGAGCACCAGGCCATGTTCGACCCGTCGTTCCCGCACGGCCGCTGGTACTACTTCAAGTCGTGCGACGTCGACCGGCTCACCGACGAGATCATCGACCGTACGGCCGAGCACGCGTCCCGGATCGTCTCCCCGTTCACCGCCTTCCCGATCTTCCAGCTCGGCGGTGCCATCGCACGCGTCGGGGAGGACGAGACGGCCTTCGGCGGGCGCGGCGCCGGGCACACCTTCAACATCAACGGGACGACGGAGGGCCCCGAGGGCTTCGAGCAGGAGCGGACGTGGGCGCGCGGCCTGTGGTCGGCGCTCGCGCCCCACCAGACCGGGGTCTACCCGAACTTCCTGATGGAGGAGGGCCAGGAGCGGGTCGAGCAGGCCTACGGGCCGCGGAAGTACCGGCGCCTGCGCGAGCTGAAGCGCCGCTACGACCCCGGGAACCTCTTCCGCCTCAACCAGAACATCCCGCCCGCCGCCGCACCGTCCGCGCAGGCCGCGGACACCGAGCCCGCGCAGACCGGGCCGCCGGTGAAGGCCTGACCTACGAAGACCGGGACCCGGCCGGAGTCCTGAGCTCCTGCCCGTTCCCCATCCCCGTCCCCTGTCCCTGTTCCTCGCCGTTCGCCGTGCGCTGCGCGGGCAGCGCCGCCCGCAGCCGCCGCGGTCCGGAGAGCACGTACACGAGCCCGAAGCCGGCGCTGACGACGACCGCGCCGCCCACCGCGTCGAGGACCCAGTGGTTGGCGGTGGCGACGATCGCGCACACGGTGATCAGCGGGTGGAGCGCGCCGAGCAGCTTCTGCCAGCCCTTCGGGGCCAGCACGACGATGACGATCCCGCACCACAGCGACCAGCCGAAGTGCAGCGAGGGCATCGCCGCGTACTGGTTGGAGATCGCGGTCATGGCCCCGTACGACGGGTTGGCCAGGTCCTGCGGGCCGTGCACGGTGTCGATGAAGCCGAGGCCGGGCATCAGTCGGGGCGGCGCGAGCGGGTACAGCCAGAAGCCTATGAGGGCCAGTACGGTCGCCAGCCCCAGGGAGGCGCGCGCCCAGCGGTAGTCGCCGGGGCGGCGCCAGTACAGGACGGCCAGGATCGTCAGCGGGACCACGAAGTGGAAGGAGGTGTAGTAGAAGTTGAAGAACGCCTCCAGCCAGGGCGTGTTGACGACGGCGTGGTTCACGGCGTGCTCGATGTCGAGGCCCAGGGCCCGCTCGATCCCGAGGATCTGGCTGCCGTTGCCCTCGGCGAGGTCGCGGCTGGTGGGGGCGGCGGCCCTGATGTGCGAGTAGAGCGAGTACCCGACCCGTATCAGCAGGAGTTCCAGCAGCAGGTTGGGGCGGGACAGCACGCGCCGCCAGAACGGCAGCAGCGGCACCCGCTGCCACCGGGCGGCCGCGGGCTTCCCGTAGGCCGTCGGTACGGGTTCGCGCCAGTACGGCGAGGAGCGCGGCAGGAGCGGTACGGCGCAGGCGGCGGCCAGCGCGGCGAGCAGCAGCACGTTGTCGCGTACGGGGGCCAGCGCGGCCAGGTTCGGCAGCAGTACCGCGCTGGGCAGGGTCGTGGCCAGGACGACGGCGACGGGCCACACGGGCCGGTCCGCGGCGCGCCTGCCGACCTTGCCCGCGACGGCGAGGAGCACCCACAGCAGCTGGTGGCGCCAGCCGGCCGGGGACACGGCGACGGCCACGCAGCCGGTGACGGCCACGGCGAGCAGCAGCTGCCCGTCGCGGGCGTAGCGGACGGCGCGGCGCAGGCCGATGAAGGCGATGCCGGCCGCGAGGGCCGCGTAGAGCAGGATCTCGAGGGGCCCGGTCAGGCCGAGGCGCAGCAGGGCGCCGTGGACGGACTGGTTGGCGAGGCTGTCGGGGGCGCCGCCGAGGCCGGTGCCGGCCAGGTGGTGGACCCAGTACGTCCAGGAGTCGCGGGGCATGGCCGCCCAGGACAGCGCGGTGGCTCCGGCGAAGGTGACGGCGGCGGACCCGGCGGCGGGCCGGCGGCCGGTCAGC
The DNA here is from genome assembly GCF_042719495.1 of Streptomyces sp. NPDC058525. NCBI lineage: Bacteria > Bacillati > Actinomycetota > Actinomycetes > Kitasatosporales > Streptomycetaceae > Streptomyces > Streptomyces sp. NPDC058525. The sequence continues at coordinate 170,785 of NZ_JBHXNP010000004.1, read as the reverse complement.
CACAGCAGCGGCGCGAAGAGCAGCAGCGCGGGCTGGAGGGCCGCGGCCAGGCCGATGAGGAAGCCGGCCTGGCGGCCGCCGGGGGCGCGGAAGACGGCCAGCAGCACCAGGAGCACGGGCAGGACGGCGGTCTGGCTGGGCGAGGCGGCTTCGCGGACGGGCAGCGAGACCATCATCAGGGCGGTCAGCACGGGCGCGGCGAGCAGCGCGGTGCGGCGCGGCACGGGGTCGGGCAGGCCGCGCGCGGCGACGAGTCCGATGGCGGCGACGAACAGCAGCGTCAGGGAGATCCAGGCGACTTCCAGCGACGGCGCCGCGAGGCCGACGAGCGGTTTGAGGACCAGACCGGCGAAGGGCGTGCCGGTGAACTGGCCGGTGTCGTAGATCGAGCCGGGAAGGCTGCCGGGGAGGTGGAAGCCGCTCAGCCACTGGCCCGGTGGGACGCTCAGCACGACGGCGGCCTGTCTGACGGCGAGTGCTCCCGCCAGCGCCCACAGGAGGAGGCGTGCCGCCCCGAGCCTGCTGCCGCTACCGCCTATGACTCCGGCATGTCCGTGCCCACCACTGTGCTCCGCCGCGTTAGCCACGCCTCGCCGGCCTCCCGCCCTGTTGACCGCAACCCTGACTTTGCCTGGCTGCCGCGTTTCGTGCCCCGTTCCATTACCTGGACGACGATATCCCGCGCGGGATACCTAGGATGGCCTGCATGAGCATCGTGAAGATCAACGCGCTGACCGTGCCGGCCGAGCAGCGGGAGGTTCTGGAGCAGCGTTTCGCCTCGCGCGCGGGGACCGTGGAGAGCTCGGACGGTTTCGAGTGGTTCGAGCTGCTGCGGCCGGTCGAGGGCACTGACCAGTACCTCGTCTACACGCGGTGGCGGTCCGAGGAGGACTTCCAGGCGTGGATGGAGGGGCCGATGAAGGCCGCGCACCAGGGTGGCGGCGGGGCTGCCGGCGGGGCTGGTGGCGAGGGCGGCGAGCGCCCGAAGCCGGCGGCTTCGGGCTCGTCGGTGTGGTCGTTCGAGGTAGTGCAGCAGGCGGCGCCGAAGAAGGCGTGACGGCGTGGGGCGCCTCGTGACGGCGTGAGGTGCCTCGTGACGGCGTGAGGCGCTCGCGACGACATGACTGCGTGCCGGCGTGAGGCGCTGAGGAGCGGCCCGGGATGTCCGTGTCCCGGGCCGCTCCTCGCCGCGCTCAGCTCCAGAAGGTGTCTTCCTCGTCGATGTCGGCCGTGCACTGGTCGATGTCGGTGATCTTGTGGCCGACGATGGTGAAGAAGAGACCCTGCCGGATCTCGATGCCGCGGTCGCCGCGGTCGCCGCGTGCCGTGTGGAAGCTCATGACGTGGCCGCGGCCGTCGGCGAGGACGGATTCCAGGTGGACCTGGAAGGTGCCCTTGGTCTCCTCCCCGAGCCGGCGGTAGAAGTCCATGACGTTCTCCCGCCCCTTGTGGTGCCCGGACAGCGGGTTGTCGCCGGGCACGTGGTGGATGACGTCGGCCGTCATCAGCGTGCCCAGCATGTCCATGTCGCCCTTGGCGAATGCCTCGTAGCCGCGGCGGATCAGGGCGCAGTCGGGATGCTCGGACATGTGGTTTCACACCCTCCAGAACGCACGGTTTGCCCTTTTTTCCTATCATCAGCCCGTGCCTGTGGATATTGCACGCCAGAGATCCGCGGCGAACTCCACAATGACGCCATGACCACTCACAGCGAACACCGCACCGACACCGGCACCGGCACCGGCACCGGCACCGGCACCGGCACCGGCACCCACCAGCCCACCCCCTCGTCCACCCCCACGCGCACGCGCATGTGGACCGTGGCCCCCGAGCCGTTCACCACCCCTGACGCCACGGTCCTGCGCCGCGCGTACTACGCCGAGGTCGCCGGCCGCTACTGGAAACGGTCCGTCGCGGAAGCCGAGATCGACCAGGGACTCCTGGACTTCCCCGACGACGGCCTCCTCCCGCCCACCGGCCAGTTCGTCGTCGGCCGGCTGGACGGCGAGCCCCTGGCCTGCGGCGGCATACGCCTCCTCGACCCGGCCACCGCCGAGCTCACCCGGGTGTACGTCGACCGGCGCGCCCGCGGCACGGGCGGCGGGGCGGCCCTGCTCGAAGTCCTCGAAGCCGAGGCCCGCGCGCTGGGCGCCGAGCGGATCCGGCTGGACACCAGGTCGGACCTCGTCGAAGCCCGGGCGTTGTATGCGCGTCAGGGCTATGCGGAGATACCCGCGTACAACTCGGGCCCGTATGCGGAGCACTGGTTCGAGAAGCGGCTGGTCTGACCCTGCGCACGGCAGGGCCCGCCGGTCGGACCGGGGCTAGTGTGCGGCGTGGTCGCGGCGGGGCGAGGCGTCGTAGGGCTCCTCGGCGTCGGACCCGCAGAGCTCCGCGTTGATCTCCTGAACCAGCTTGACCAGGTCGGTCGGGCGGTCCGGGCCCCACCAGTCGCCCAGGAGCTCGGCGAGGGACTCCTCGCGCGCGGCGGACAGCTTGGCGGCCGCCTCGCGCCCCTGGTCGGTCAGGAGCAGCGCGAGCCCGTCCCGTACGGCGAGGTGACGCCCCTCGACCTGGCGGGCGGCGTCCGTGATGGCCTTCAACGGCACGATGGTGCGCTCGGCCAGCAGGGCGGGCTCCGCCGAGCCGTACTTGTTGATCCGCAGCAGCAGCCAGCTCGCGGCGGGCAGCAGGTCGTAGCCGGCCTTCTCGGTGATCTTCTCGTAGACGTGCCGGCGGCCCTCCCTGGTGCCCAGCACCGACAGCGCGCGGGCGACCTCGTCACGGGAGGACCGCTCAACGGGGTTGGAGGCGAGGGTCTCCGTCACGTCGGGCGCGGTGACCGAACCGCGTAGCTTGTCCTCCTTGAGGAACCAGGCGACGACGAACGCGACGAGGACGACGGGGACGGCGTAGAGGAAGACGTCGGTGATGGAGGTGGCGTAGGCGTCGAGGACACGGGGCCGCACCTCGGCGGGGAGCGTGCCGATGGCCCGCGGGTCGGCCTCCAGCTGCGCGGCGCTCGCACCGGGTGGCAGCCGGACGCCCGTGAGGGCGGTGGCCAGCTTGTCGTCGAGCCGGTTGGTGAAGATCGTGCCGAAGATCGCGACGCCGAAGGAGGCGCCGATGGAACGGAAGAAGGTCGCGCCGGACGTCGCGACGCCGAGATCCGCGTAGCTGACGGAGTTCTGCACCACCAGCACGAGCACCTGCATGACCAGGCCCAGTCCCACGCCGAAGACGAAGAAGTAGACGCTCATCTCCCAGGTGGAGCTGGTGCGGTGCAGTTGGTGCAGGAGCAGCAGCCCGACGGCGGTGACGGCGGTCCCGGTGATGGGGAAGACCTTCCACCGCCCGGTGCGGCTGACGACCTGCCCGGAGGCGGTGGAGGAGATCAGCATGCCGAGCACCATCGGCAGCATGTGCACACCGGACAGCGTCGGCGAGACGCCCTGGACGACCTGGAGGAAGGTCGGCAGATAGACCATCGCCCCGAACATGGCGAAGCCCACGACGAAGCTGATCACCGAGCAGAGGGTGAAGGTGCGGATGCGGAACAGCTTCAGCGGCAGGACCGGTTCCGCGGCCCTGCGCTCCACGAAGACGAACACCGCCAGCAGCACCGCGCCGAGGACGGCGAGCCCGATGATCTGGGCCGACCCCCAGGCCCAGGTGGTGCCGCCGAGGGAGGCGACCAGGACGAGACAGGTGGCGACGGACGCGATGAGGAAGGTGCCGAGGTAGTCGATGGTGTGCTTCGAGGAGCGCACCGGGATGCGCAGCGCGCTCGCGATCACGGCGAGCGCGACCAGACCGATGGGGAGGTTGATGTAGAAGACCCAGCGCCAGGACAGGTGGTCGACGAACAGGCCGCCCAACAGCGGCCCCAGCACGCTCGTCGCACCGAAGACACCACCGAACAGGCCCTGGTACTTGCCGCGTTCGCGGGGCGGGACGATGTCGCCGACGATCGCCATGGACAGCACGATCAGCCCGCCGCCGCCCAGGCCCTGGAGGGCGCGGAAGCCGATGAGCTGCGCCATGTCCTGGGCCATGCCGCACAGGGCGGAACCGATGAGGAAGAGGACGATGGCGTACTGGAACAGCTTCTTGCGTCCGTACTGGTCGCCGAGCTTGCCCCACAGGGGAGTGACGGCGGTGGAGGCGAGCATGTAGGCGGTGACGACCCAGGACAGGTGCGCCATGCCGCCGAGCTCACTGACGATGGTCGGCAGAGCGGTGGAGACGATGGTCTGGTCGAGGGCGGCAATCAGCAGGCCCAAGAGCAGGGCGCCGATGGAGACGAGAACCTCGCGGGAGGCGTGTTCGGCGGCGGGTCCGGAGTTCTGCGGGCCGTGACCGGGGTCCACGGCATCCGTGGTCACATCCTGAGCCATCGATTCCTCCTCAGGCCGGATCAACATCTCCATCCTGCGTGGTGTGTCCGGTTATGGCCTCTCGGCGGGGCGGGCGGAGGGTTGGGAGCGGCCCGGCGGGTCTGCATAATGCCTGGCAGTGTCCAGGGAGGGATTCCAGTGAACGGTGAGCACTGTCCAGATTGCGGCGCCCGCGGGGCCCGCTGCCGGTGCGTGCCGGGTGCGGGTTTCGACCCCTTGCGCATCCGCCCGTACGTCTCGCTGCCCGACCCGGGCGAACCGGACGACGACGACCTGCCGCCTCCGCCGCCGATACCGCGCGTCGTGACACCGGCCTCCCAGGCCGACACCCCGGCGTACGGCATACCCGCGGTCCCGGCCCACCAGCCCTGGCCCTCCGACGAGACCGGCCCCGACAACGGCCGCACCCCGGGGCACCCGCACGACCCGGCGCACCCGCACGACCCGGGGCACTCGCCGCACCTGGGCCAGGCGCAGCGTCCGGGGCAGCCGCTGAGCCCGGGACCGGCGGCGCACCCGGAGCAAGCGGCACACCCGGGCCAGCCGCCGCGCCCGGCCGAGCCGGCACACCCGGCCGAGAGACCGAACCCGGCCGAAACGGTGCAGCTCCGTGCCGTCTCGGCCGAGGCAGGGACGGACCCGACCACAGTCGGGTTCGGGGGGAGGGGAGGGGGAGGGGGCCCCGAGACGCGGACCGGACCCGCCGCCCGCCGCCTGCTCCCGCTCCTGCTCGCCGCCGCCGCGGTGGTGGCCCTCGGCGGGACGGCCATGGCCCTGTGGGTGCTCCCGGACTCCCCGGGCACGGACACCGCCCTCATGGACGCGAAGGCCTCGGCGCCCGTGACGAGCGTGGCCCCGCCCAGTCCGTCCCAGAGCCCGACCCCCTCCGGCTCGGCCAGCCCGTCCCCGTCGGCCTCGGCCTCGCCGTCCCCGTCGCCGAGCACGTCCAAGTCCTCTTCGCCCTCGCCCAGCGCGTCCCGCTCCTCCGCGCCCCCTTCCCCGAGCGCGTCACCGAGCCCGAGCCGCACCCCCACCCCCTCCCCGCCGGCAGCGGCCCCGACCCTGCGCTACGGGGACTCGGGCGCCGAGGTGGAGAAGCTTCAGCGGCTGCTGGCAGCCAGGGGCCTGTACACGTCCAAGATCAACGGAAAGTTCGACTGGCGGGTGGAGAACGCCGTATCGACCTTCCAGTACCAGAACAACATCGATGACGAGGAGTGGGGCGTCTACGGCCCGATCACCCGCAAGGCCCTGGAGGGCTGACGGCTCCCCGCGAAGACCGCCGACGGCGGGCCAGCCCCGAAGAGAAGCCCTGCAAGGGGAGACAAGGGGCGAGCGGGGAGAGAAGGGAGAGAAGGGACACGGGTCACACCTCCGGCGGTGGCGCGGACCGCCCCCGTTTTGTATCGTGGAGGAACAAAGTGGTTCCGTCCTCACTCCCTGACCGGTGGACGGAACCACTTGTTCTCTTTCTCCCGCCCCGTCTGGAGCCCGCCGATGCCGGCCAGCACCACCGCCACCGCACCCGTCGTCCTCACCGCCAAGGCCCTGTTGCTGGACATGGACGGCACCATCGTCAATTCCGATGCGGTGGTCGAACGCTGCTGGCGCGAGTGGGCGGTGGCGAACGGACTGGATCCGGAAGAGGCCCTCAAGGTGGTCCACGGCCGCCAGGGCTACGCGACCATGGCCGTCCTGCTGCCGGACCGCCCGATGGAGGTCAACCACGCGGAGAACGCCGTGATGCTGGCCCGCGAGACCGCCGACACCGACGGCGTGGTCCCGGTCCCGGGCGCACCGGAGTTCATGGAGTCGATCGCCGGGCTGCCGCACGCCCTGGTCACCTCCGCCGACGCGGCCCTGGCCACGGCCCGGATGACGGCAGCGGCCCTGCCGATGCCCGCCGTGCGGGTCACCGCCGAGTCCGTCCAGGCCAGCAAGCCCCACCCCGAGGGCTTCCTCATGGGCGCCGCCGCACTGGGCATCGAACCGGCCGACTGCGTCGTGTTCGAGGACTCGGCCGCAGGCATCGCCGCCGGGCAGGCCGCGGGCATGCGCGTGATCGGCATCGGCCCCCGCGCGGCCGCCCACAACCCGACGACGCACGCCCCGGACCTCACGTCCCTCCGCGTGGCCACGGCCCAGGACGGCTCGATCGAAATCACGGTCAACGCGACGGCCTGACCGCGGCCGCGGCCCCGAACTCCGGCCGCGTCGGCACCGGGATCAGACGGCGGCCTCGACGGCCGTCCGGATTTCTTCGATCGCGGAAACTTCGCCTGGAGCCGCCGCATGTCCGGGGCCAGGTCGCACTGCCCGTTGACCTCGATGCCCGCCTCGACCGGTAGTCCCACCCCGCTCCCCGGGTGGTGGAGCGGGTCACGGTGGTCGAGAAGGAGTTGCCGTACTCCTTCTCGACCGGACCCCCGATCGGGATCGTGCCGCACACCAGGGGCGCGACCGCGACGAACTCCCCACGGCCCCGCCCGCGGGCGGGAGCCTCCCGCTCCCGCCCCGGCTCCCCCGCCCTCAGCCCCCGCCGCCTCAGCCCGCGATGGCCTCGTACAGCGAGAACACCGCCAGCGCCGCCATCACCGCGGCCGCGATCTTGGTGATCAGGCGCAGCGGCACGTACTTCATCAGGGTGCGGCCGCCCAGGATGCCGATGCCGGCGACCGCCCACAGGGCGAGTACGGCGCCGAGGCCGACGGAGACCGGGTTGTCGTACCGGGCGGCCAGGTTGGCGGTCATGATCTGGGTCAGGTCGCCGAACTCGGCGACCAGGATGAGCATGAAGCCGGCGCCGGAGACCTTCCAGAAGGACTGGTCGGCGGGCGGCTTGACCTCCTCCTCGCCGTCGTCCTTCTTCCACAGCAGCATGGCCGCGCCGGCGAGGAAGAGGACGCCGACGACGGCCTGGACGAGCCGGTGCGGGAGCAGGGTGAGCACGCTTCCCGCGGCGATGGCGAGGGCGACGTGTACGGCGAAGGCGGCGGCGACGCCCGCGAAGACGTACGAGGCGCGGTAGCGGGTGCCGAGCATCAGTCCGGCGAGGGCCGTCTTGTCGGGGAGTTCGGCGAGGAAGACGACCCCGAAGGCGATCGCCGTGACGCTGAAGCTGAACACGGGGGTGGAACCTCAATCGGTAGGGCAGGGCGCCGTCGCTACCGAGAGACCTGGAGTGCTTGTTTCAGGGGTCGCTTCGGCTCGGCGGCGCCCTGGCTCGCGTATGCGCGCATGGCTGCGCGCGCACGCAGGAACAGGACACTGCGGCCGAAGGTCTCGCTGGCCGGCCGCTGTGTGCGGCCTGCCTCCGGGCGCCGGCTGGGGTGACCCAGCAGTATGTCGACGGTCCGGCGAAGAGCTACTCCCCTTCTGCTCCGACAAGGGTACGCGACGCCGGGGGGTGTCCGGAATAGGCCCTTGGTCCTGCTCTACGCAGGCTCAGGCGCTCCACGCCACCGGAATCTCAACTTCCGCTTGAACGAACGGCGTTGCCTGGCTTGATCTGACGTGCTCATGTCGCCAGGCTGTCACCCGGCGCCCATCCCTGCGAAACCTGGCGCCGAGACCATGGCCGCGCCCCGCCGGGGCCGCACGGCCACACCCCCCGCACCCAGGGAGCCCCTCATGGCACTCATACCCACCGTCTACGCGCGTCGAATTGGCGTGTTCGCATCAGCCGTCGCGCTCGCTTCCCTCACCTCCCTCGTCAACGCCCCCGCCGCCCAGGCCGCCCCGCCCGCCCCCATCAGCGCCTCGGCCGCCCGCTCCTACCTGGCGACGGTCACCCCGCGGGCGGAAGGATCCGGCAGCGGCTACAGCCGCGACCTCTTCCCGCACTGGAGCACCGTCTCCGGCAGCTGCAACACCCGCGAGACCGTCCTGAAGCGGGACGGCGTGAACGTCGTCCAGGACTCCTCCTGCGCCGCCGTGAGCGGAAGCTGGTACTCCGAGTACGACGGCGCCACCTGGACCGCCGCCTCCGACCTCGACATCGACCACGTCGTGGCCCTCTCCGAGGCCTGGCGCTCCGGCGCCAATTCCTGGACCACCGCCAAGCGCCAGCAGTTCGCCAACGACCTCACCCGTCCGCAGCTCATCGCGGTCACCGACAACGTGAACCAGGCCAAGGGCGACCTCGACCCCGCCGAGTGGATGCCCTCGCGCTCCGCGTACCGCTGTACGTACGCGCGGATGTGGGTCCACGTGAAGCAGTACTGGGGCCTGAGCATGGACTCCGCCGAGAAGAACACCCTCGTGAGCGTGCTGGGCGGCTGCTGACCCGGGCTGCCGGCCATTTCCCCCGCCAGGGGGAGGCGGGGCTCCCCCTCCACGTCGTACCGTGATCAAAGGGGCTACTGAGGAGGGGGAGTTACATGGCCGGACTGCGTCTGGGGCCGCTGCTGCGCCACGTCGACTGGGACACGGGCGGGTCCGCCACCATATGGGTGGAGGCGGACCGCCCGTGCACGGCCGAGGTGCGGTGCGCCGACGGGGCCGGCGGTAGTGTGCGCACCTTCCAGATCGCCGGCCACCACTATGCGCTGGTGCCGGTGACCGGGCTGACCGCCGGGACCGTGACGGCCTATGAGGTGCTGCTCGACGGGGTCCTCGTGTGGCCGCCGGCGGACAGCGGCTTCCCGCCGAGCACGATCACCAGCCCGGCCGTGGCGGGTCGCGATCCGGGGCTGCGCATCACCTTCGGCTCCTGCCGGCAGGCCGCGCCGCCCGCCGGCCGGCACGGGCCGCACGGGGCGGACGCGCTCGACACCCTCGCGGCGCGGCTGGCCGCCGATCCGGAGGCGGTGCGCCCGGACGTCCTGCTGCTGCTCGGGGACCAGGTGTACGCGGACGCGCTGTCGGCGGAGACCCGGCAGTGGCTGTCGGCCCGCCGCGACCTGCGGGATCCGCCGGGCGCCCAGGTCGCGGACTACGAGGAGTACACCCGGCTCTACTACGAGTCCTGGCTCGATCCGGAGATCCGCTGGCTGCTGTCGACGGTGCCGAGCCTGCACATATTCGACGACCACGACGTCATCGACGACTGGAACACGAGCGCGGCGTGGCTGGCGGAGATGCGGGCGACGCCGTGGTGGCAGGAGCGGGTCATCAGCGGGCTGATGTCGTACTGGGTGTACCAGCACCTGGGCAATCTCTCGCCGGCCGAGCTGGAGGCGGACGGGCTGTACGGGGCGATACGGCAGACCCCCGACGGCACCGACCTGCTGCGCTCCTTCGCGTCCGCGGCCGATGCCGATCCGGCGGCGGTGCGCTGGAGCTACCGGCGTGACTTCGGCCGGACCCGGCTGCTGATGGTGGACACCCGGGCGGCCCGGGTGCTGGCGGAGGACGGCCGGGCGATGCTCGACCCGTCGGAGGAAGCGTGGCTGCGGGAGAACGCGCTCGCGGGGCACGGGGCGTACGACCACCTGCTGATCGGGTCCTCGCTGCCGTGGCTGATGCCGCCGCTGATCCATGACGCGGAGACGTGGAATGCCGCGCTGTGCCGCGGGGAGCGGGGGCCCCGGTGGGCGCGGATCGGTGAGAACCTGCGCCGGCGCAGCGATCTGGAGCACTGGGCGGCGTTCCCGGCCTCGTTCGCGACGCTGACCGATCTGATCGAGGAGGTGGGGACGGGTCCGCGGGCGCCGGCGACGGTGTGCGTGCTGTCGGGGGACGTGCACCACGCGTATGTGGCCGAGCCGCACATACCCAGCACGGCGCGCGTCTTCCAGCTGACGTGCTCGCCGGTGCACAACTCCATCCACACGGCGGTGAAGCTGGGCTTCCGGCTGGGCTGGTCGCGGATGGGCCGCTGGCTGGGGCGCGGTTTCTCGCGGCACGGGCGGACGGGCCGGCCGCCGGTCAGCTGGCGGCGTACGGGCGGCCCGTGGTTCGGGAACCAGCTGATGACGCTGGCGCTGGCGGGCCGGACGGCCCGGCTGCGGCTGGACCAGGCGCAGAAGGGCCGCCGGGGGCGGGACGGTACGCGGCTGGTGACGGTGCTGGACCGGGAGCTGGCCGGGGCGGAGTAGGGTGCGGGCCTGGCCTCGGGTGTTGCGCCGGGTGCGGGATTCGGTGTGACATCGGGGTCTGACGCGCCGGGGGGTGCGGGGGCGCCCCGGGCATCCGGTGTGCGAACGCCGGGCGTACGCTGTATGGCTGTCAAGCCGCTCCTGCCGCTCCCCCGCGACGTCGCGGCGCTTCATGCCGCTGCACGTCAACCGGACTGGGGAGTCCCGCCTTGTTTGAGACTCTGGGGTCGCTGACCGCGAGCCCATGGATCTACGCCGTGGTGGCGGTGTCCGTCGTGCTCGACGTGTTCCTTCCGGTGCTGCCGAGCGGGGTGCTGGTGATCACCGCTGCGGCGGCGGCCGCGGCCGCCGGGGCGGCGGGGCCGGTGGCCGTGCCCGCGCAGGTGCCGGACATCCTGGCCCTGCTCGTGATCGCCACGACCGCCTCGGTGCTGGGTGACATGGCCGCGTACCGGCTGGGGCGGCGCGGGGGTGCCCGGCTGGACCGGGCCATCGCCCGTTCCCGGCGGCTGACCCGCGCCCATGAGCGGCTGGGGACGGCTCTGGCCCGGGGCGGCGGCGCCCTGGTGGTGATCGCCCGTTTCGCGCCGGCCGGGCGTTCGGTGGTGTCGCTGGGCGCGGGCAAGACGCACCGCAAGGTGAAGGAGTTCCTGCCCTGGTCGATGCTGGCGGGCATGGCCTGGGCGGGCTACAGCGTGGCCCTGGGCTATTTCGGCACCCAGTGGCTGGGCACGCAGTGGCTCGGGACCGCGGTCTCCATCGTCGCGCTCTTCGCCGCGGGCGCCCTGGCGGCCTTCCTCGTACGCCGCCCGGCCGCGCCGGCGGCGGCCCCTGCGGCGTAGGGTTCCGGCCCCCGCCAGGATCTGCCCCCGCCCCTCCCCCGGGCGGAGCAGTGGCTCACCCGTTCACCCGGCCCCGATCGCCGCCTCCGGGCTCGGCTCCTAGCGTCCACAGCACGGTGCACAACCGAACCCGCGTCACATCCGTGCCGTGGCCGCGCCGTTTCGAGGAGCCGAGGAGTTCTCTCCATGCCCGCCAAACTGCCCGCCACACCCCATGCCGAGCCGTCCGCCGCCCGAGTAGCCGCCCTGCCTGCCGCGGCCCGTCGCCGCCGCCTGCTGGCCGTCGCCGCCGCGACCCTGGCCGTCGCCGCCGCCACTCCCGCCACGCTGGCGTACTCCGCTCCCACCGCCACCGTCTCCCCCACCACCGTCGCCCCGGGCGGCCGGGTGGCCCTCAATCTCGAGGGCTGCGGCACCAAGGTCGGCCGGGCCACCTCCAGCGCGTTCGGAGAGGTACGTCTGACCCCCGGGAACCTGGAGGCCACCAACCTCTTCGGCAGCGCCACCGTCTACCGCAACGCCGGCCAGGGCACCCACCGCGTCACCTTCGAGTGCGCACCGGGCGGAGAGCGCGTCACCGTGTCCCTGAACGTCACCCCGGGCGCGGCGCGCGGCGGGACGGGCGGCAGCATCGACTCGATGAGCCCGGGGCAGATCGCCATGGGCGGCGCCCTCGTCGCGGGCGCGCTGGGCGCCGGCGTGTGGATCATGCGGCGCCGAGCGGCGGCCTGACCGCGCACCGGCTCGCCCCCGCCCGGCTCATGCGGGGGCGGCCTGGCCCCGTACGTGCATCCCGTCGAGGAGCTCGGCGGTGGCCTCGGCGATGGCGTCCACGGCCGCGTCGAACACCTCGCGGTTGTGCGCTGCGGGCGCCCGGAAGCCGGACACCTTGCGCACGTACTGCAGCGCGGCGGCGCGGATCTCCTCCTCGGTGGCCTTCTCGGGGATGGCGGGCGGGCGCAGGGTCTTAATGGAACGGCACATACCCCTACTATCCCGCTAGCGGGGCAGCTCGGCCCCGGACAATTTCATGATCAATCCGGCCTGGAGCCGGCTCCGCAGCTCCGGGTCGGCGACCTCGTCCAGCAGCCCGATGGCCTGCTGCGTGGTCTCGGCGGCCCGCCGGTCGTCGCGCAGCGAGGTGGTCTGGTCGGCCATGTGCTTGAGCGCGATGTCGGCCCGCCGGTGGAAGAGCTGCCCGACGAGGGTGGTGACCAGTCCGAACGAGCCGGTCACGACTCCGAGGTACAGCTCCCCGCCGGTCTCCGCCTTCCAGACGGCCAGGGCGACCCCGGCGAGGAGGATCGCCGCACCGACCCCGGCGAACCGCTGGCTGGTGGCGAAGCTGCTGCGGGCCTGCGTCAGCCCGTAGGCGTAGTACTCCACGAGGATCGGCGTGAACTCGTCGCGCCGGTCTCCGAGTTCCCCCGCGGGAGGGTGCTGGATACCCCCGACGTCATCGAACTTGGGGTTCCCCGTCGTGACGACGGCCGGTTCGGCGACGTGCGCGAGCAGCCGGGCCCTCTCCTCGGCCCGCTTGCGCTCGAAGCCCGCTCCGACCGCCCGTTCCAGCACCACCAAGGCCGCGACGACCGCCGCGACCACCCCACCCCACCCGAGCCACTCGCCCATCCCCCGAGGTTCCCACGGCCCGCCCGTCCTGGTAACCCCAGCGTGGCTGCCCGCCGTCCGCGCGGCAATAAATCACGCGCCCGTTGGCGGCGCACGAAGGCCCCCAACCGTGATCGGTTGGGGGCCTTCGTGGTGGTGGGCGCGGACGGTTTCGAACCGCCGACATCTGCTTTGTAAGAGCAGCGCTCTACCCCTGAGCTACGCACCCGTGGATGAGTGGACAGCCTACATGGCGGGCACACCCCCCACGCAAACCCGTTCCCTTGGGGGAGAATGGTCCGGGGCATTGCGGACACGCGGTACGGGAGAGGGATTGTGACGACGGCATCCCGGCGGTGGTTCGGTGGGCGGGACGAGAGTCGGCGGGCCGAGGCGCAGGCGGCGAAGGATGCCGCTGCCGCGGCGTTCTACGAGCTCGACAGCGCGCAGCGGGACCTGCGGATCTCGATCGAGACGATCGCAGCGGCGGACGGTTCGCCCGCCGGGCGGCAGGCCGGCGAGGGGTTCGCCGCGCTCGGGCAGCGGATCGATCAGGTCAGCCATGTGTACATCGAGGCGGTGGACGCGCACGACCTGGACCGGGTCGATCTGGAGGCGGCCGCCGCCTCGCGGGCGCGGGAGGAGCTGACCCGGGCCCGCGATGAGCTGGTGCGGGTCAAGGGGGAGCTGGACCGGTTCGCGCAGGGGTTGCAGCCGCTGCTGGACAAGGCCGAGACGCAGTTGGCCCGGGTGGCCCCGGCTCGGGAGCGGGCGAAGGCCGCGCTGTTGGCGGCGAGTGATGCGCTGGATGCCGTACGGGCCAAGGGGATGCGGGCCGACGATCTGGCGGCGCGGCTGGCGGCGCTGGGTCCGGAGCTGACCAAGCTGAACGAGGGTGCGGGCCGGCACGGGGTGCAGGAGACCGTGCAGCGTGCCGACCGGATGCTGCGGGACGCGGAGGGCGTGCGGGCCGAGGCGGCCCGGCTGCCGGAGCGGGCCGCGGAGATCGACCGGCGGCTGGTGAGCCTGCGGACGCGGGCCCAGGCGTTGCGCAACCGTGCGGACCGGGTGGATCCGGTGCTCAGCGAGCTGCGCCGGAGGTTCAGTGCGGCGTGCTGGCAGGACCTCCAGCAGGTGCCGGACGAGGCGATACGGGATGTGGCGCGGGCGGAGGACCGGCTGCTGGAGGCGTCCCGGGCCCGCGACGAGCAGCGCTGGGCCGATGTGGGGGCGCTGATCGACGCGGTACGGGATTCGCTGGAGGCCACGGACGAGGCGGTGTCGGCGGCGCAGGACCGGCTGACGCGGCTGGAGGACGTGGCGCGCAATCCGCAGGCCGAGGTGGACCGGACGCGGTTCGCGATCCGCGACGCGCAGCGGCTGGCGATGGCGGGCCGCAGTGTGCCGGATCCGCGGCACGCGCGGCCGCTGGACGAGTCGGTGGCCCGGGTGGCCCGGGCGCTGGCCGGGCTGGAGGGGCGGCATCCGGATTACTGGGCGTTCCTGCTGGAGATGCAGGATGTACGGGAGGCCGTGAACCGTGTGGTGAACGGGATCCGGGCAGAGCGCGGCCACAGCTGAGTGGCACAGCCCACGGGTGATTGGCACAGCTGAGTGCCGCGGCTGAGTGGCGCAGCCGAGTGGCACGGCTGAGTGGGAGTACTGGCCGGCGCCCCCGTGCGCGGCCCCGGCACGCTCTCCCCTGCCTCCCGGTATCAGCCAGGTTGTCCCCAGCGGGGTGGCGGCGGATGCTGGTGTTGGTGCCCGGAACGGAGCAGAGGAGGGCGGGATGGCTGTCCATACTTCCCACAGGTCCGGTGAGCAGCCCGTGTCGCGGCGTGAGACGTATGCGCCGCACGCGCTGTACGGGTGCACCGAGCCCCATGAGTCCTACGCGCCCTACGTACCCCACGAGCCCTATGCGGCCCACACGCCACAGGCGGCCTCCCCCGGGCTGCTGCAGCGCGCCCTGCACCCCGTCAACGCGCGGCTCGACGAGCATCTGCCGGCCGATCACAAGCTCAGCAAGGTCTACCGGGTCGGTGCCGGTCTGACCGGGCTGCTGCTGGTGGTGTTCGGGATCCTGGGGCTCGTCGACCGGATCGGGTTCTTCGACACCGGCGGCGACACGGTGCTGGCCCTGAACACCAACGGTGCGCTCAGCGTCCTGTCGATCTGCATCGGGTTGCTGCTGTGCATCGGGATGGTGATCGGCGGGACGTTCGCCTCCACCCTGAACATCGTGCTGGGCCTGCTGTTCATCGCGAGCGGGTTCGTGAACCTCGCGCTGCTCGACACCGAGCTGAACTTCCTGGCCTTCAAGATCCCCAACGTGCTGTTCAGCTTCGTCGTCGGCGTGATGCTGATGTGGTTCGGGATGTACGGGCGGGTCGGCAGCGCGCTGCCGCACGACAATCCGTACTGGCGGGCCCGCCACCCCGAGCAGGCGGCGAGGGAGGACAGGGCGTACCGGGCGGCCGCGCCGGGTCGGCCGTAGCCGTCGCGGCCGTGGCGGCATAGCCTTGGCCGCATGCCTCGATACGAGTACCGCTGCCGGACCTGCGACGACACCTTCGAGCTGAGCCGGCCGATGGCCGAGTCCTCGGCGCCCGCCGACTGCCCCGCAGGTCATGCCGACACCGTCAAGCTGCTGTCCGCCGTCGCCGTCGGCGGGACCGGCAGTGCCCCCGCGCCCGCTCGCGCCATGGGCGGCGGGGGCGGGGGCGGCGGCTGCTGCGGTGGAGGCGGCTGCGGATAGACCGGAGCCCCAGCCAGACCGGAGCCCCAGCCGCACCGGAGCCGCGAGCCGAACCAGACCCGTCAGCGCTTGCGGGACAGGGTCAGGCCGTCCGAGATCGCCAGCAGGACCGATTCCATGCGGGGATCCGCCGTGACGTGGTCGTTGAACGCGCGGACACCGGCCGCCGAGCCGGTGGCCGCCTCGTCGAGGACCGCGCCGTGGAAGAGCGTGTTGTCCGTGACGATCAGGCCGCCCGGGCGCAGTCTCGGCACGAGCTCCTCCCAGTAGGCGATCTGGCTCTCCTTGTCGGCGTCCACGTAGGCCATGTCGATGTGCGGCGTCGCGGGCATGGCGCGCAGGGTGTCCAGCGCCGGCGCGATCCGCAGCTCGATGCGGTCCGCGACGCCCGCCGCCTCCCAGGCCTCCCTGCCGTACGCCGTCCACTCCTCGGAGACGTCGCAGGCGATGAGGCGGCCGTCGGCGGGCAGCGCCTGGGCCATCGCGAGGGAGGAGAAGCCGGTGAAGGTGCCCACCTCCACGATGTGGCGGGCGCCCGTCAGCCGGACCAGGAAGGCCAGCAGCGGCCCCTGCTCCTCCGCGGACTGCATCCCGGCGACGTCCGGGAACTTGGCGTAGGTCGTCTCCACGAGCCCCCGCTGGACGGCGTCCAGCGGGGGGTTGTGGGCGAGCATGTACCGGTACAGCTCATCCGTGATCTTGGTGCTGTTGCCCTTGGTCATACGGTCAGTCTCGCAACGCTCCGGCCGCCCGTCCGGCCGCTCGGCCGAATTCGCGCACGATTTCCTCGCCCGCCAGCACGCCCGCCGCGGCCAGGGCCTTCACGTTCGGGGCGTGCCACTGGGCGTCGGCGAGTTCGCCGTGGCCCGGGCGCCAGGCCGCGTCCGCCGCGAGCAGCAGGTCGGCGTCCAGGAGCGAGTCTCCGGCGGCCAGGGTCGTGGTGGCGCCCGTACGGCGGGCCACCTCGTGCATCGCCGCGCTCTTGGTCAGCGGGCGCGGAACGGCGTAGATCTTGCGGCCCTGGAGGGACACCGTCCAGCCGCGCGCCTCCGCCCACTCCGCCAGGGCCTTGAGCCATTCGTCGGGGACGAGGGCGCGTTCCACGACGAGGTACGCGAAGAGTTCCTCCGCCACCCGTGCCTTGCGCAGCCAGGCCGGGTCGGCCACCGCCAGCAGGTGGGCGTGGACCTCCTCCAGCGGGGCGCACTCCTGCGCCAGACGGGCCGCGACCTGCCGCCGCCAGTCCTTGTCGGGCACTCCGTCGACGAGCAGCTGGCCGCCGTTCGCGCAGATGGCGTACTTGGCCGGGCGGCCGGGGAAACGGATGCGCTGGTACTGCTTGCGGGTCCGCGTGGTCGTCGGGACGAAGACCACCGAAGGGTCGGCCGTCAGTTCCGCCAGCAGTCCCGCCGCCGTCTCCGTCATGTAGGACAGCGGCTTGCTCTCGTGGACCTCGACGCACAGCAGCCGGGGGGCCACCGGGTCGGGCATGGTCAGGCCGAGGGCCGCCGCCGAGTAGATGAGCGTACGGTCGAGATCACTGGCTACCAGGACAGTCACTTCGAGGCCACAGCCTTTCCGTCGGCGCCGGTGGCGCCGCGCGTGAATCGGGGGTGGATGAGTCCGACGCAGGTGTAGGGCAGGCCGTCGACCTCCTCCACCGGGACCCCGCGCTGCTCGGCGAGCAGCCGTACGTGGTCCAGGTCGGTGCCGGCGCCGCGCTGGGCGAGGATCTTCCACGGGACCCGGCGCAGCAGCACCCGGGTGGTCTCGCCGACTCCGGGCTTGACCAGGTTCACGTCGTGGATGCCGTACTCCTCGCTGATCCGCTCGACGGCCGCCCAGCCCTCCCAGGTCGGGGTGCGGTCCGCGGCGAGGAGTTCCTTGACCTCCTCGCCGACGGCGTCGGCGACCTCGTCGAAGTGGGCGGCGACCGTGTCGACGAAGGCGGTGGAGACGTCCGCGCCGGCGAGCTCGCGGTAGAACTTCGCGCCGTGGAAGTCGGCGGGCCCGACCAGGTCGGACCTGAGGACGGTACGCGATATGAGGCCGGACACGGTGGAGTTGAGGCAGGCGGAGGGGATGAGGAAGTCCTCGCGGGTGCCGTAGGTCTGCACGCAGGAGCCGGGGTCGGCGAGGACCACCATCTCCGGGTTGAAGCCGGGGTACTCGGCGAGGGCGGCGGTCAGCTCGCGCGTGATGGCGCCCTTGCCGGTCCAGCCGTCGACGAAGACGATGTCGGCCGGGTCGTGGCGGGCGGCGAGCCAGCGCACGGCGTTGGCGTCGATGCCGCGGCCGCGCACGATGGAGACGGCGTAGTGCGGCAGGTCCAGGCCGTGCCGGGCCTGTGCCCAGCGGCGCATCAGTACGCCGACGGGCGTGCCGGCGCGGGCCAGGGAGACCAGTACCGGGGAGGGGGAGCGCTCGGCGAGGACCGTCTCGGTGACGGTGCCGACGGCGCGGGCGATGCGGGCCGCCGAGGCGGTCAGGGCGCTCTGGTACAGCTCCTGGTACTGGGGGGACGGCTGGTACTCGACGGGCAGGGACTCGGCGTAGTGCGCGCCGCCCGCCTGGATCGCCTCCTCGCGCTCCTCGGTCGGGGCCTCCAGCTCGACGTCGGAGAAGTCCTGGAGGAGCCAGCCGACGTCCTCGGCGGCGTACGAGGAGAAGGCGGGGCCGCGCAGGGGCTCCCGCAGGGGCGTGTGCACGGGCTGGTGCGCCGCCTCGTCCGTGGTCCGCTCGGTCATGATCGGCTCTTGCTCCTGCCGGTCGGGTACGTAGGAAGGTACGACGGCCAGCAGGACCCGGCCGGTGTGCGGAGCGAGGCTCGCGAGCAGTCCGGTGCGCAGCTCGGGGGTGTCGCCGGCCGAGTCGACGACGGCGACGACCGCGTCGAAGCCGGCGCCCGCGACGTTGTAGGCGTACCGGTCGCCGGGGTCGTCGGCCGTGGGGGTGCTCCCGGCGGTGGTCGGCGGGGTGTCGTGGGCGGGGAAGACGAGCCGGGTGCGGATGGCGTAGCCGGGGTCGTCGACGGCGAGCACGGGCGAGCGGGTGGTGGTGGAGAAGCGGACCTCGCGGGCCGCGCCCGCCTCCTCCAGGGCCTTCGCGAGGCGCAGGGGGGCGTACATCAGCTCTTCGTTGCCGAGTACGAGGATCCGGCCGGGGGTGTCGCCGAGGGCGGCGGCGAGCTGGGCGGTCAGGTCGGGCAGGGCCTTGTCCAGGGCCGTGCGGTGGGCGGGGGTGAAGCCGTGGCGGCCGCCGTCGGGCACCGCGGCCGGCCAGGCCAGGTCCACGCGGGTGAACGGCTGCGGGTCGTCTCCGGGGGCTCCGCCCGGGACCTCGCGCCCCGACGGCCGGCGGGGCTGGGCCTGCGCGGCCCGGGCCTCGTACTGCTCCACCAGGGCCTGGCCCTTGGTGAGGACGCCGTCCGGGAGGGTGACCGTGCCCGAGGCCAGGGCTATGAGGTCCACGCGGGCGCCGATGTCCGCGGCGAAGGCGGTGAGGCGGTCGCGGTCGGCCGGGGAGCGCATGTCGACGAGGGCGACGACCACGTAGTGCTCGCGCGGGTGGCGGGCGTGCAGGTCGCGGATGGTGTTCAGGACGGTGTTGCCGGTGGAGAACTCGTCGTCGACGAGGACCAGCGGCCCGCTGCCCGCGAGCAGTGCGGGGTCCTCGGGCAGCAGCAGGTGCGAGGTGGCGTGCGAGTGGGCCTCCTCGAAGCCGCCTGCGGGCCGCACGCCCGGTACGGGCCGGCGGGTGGAGTGCAGGTAGGGGACGTCGCCCAGGCCGTCGGCGACGCAGTGCCCGAGCCCGGTGGCCGTCTCCGCGTAGCCGAGGACCACCGCGGAGGCGGCGCCGTCCGCGCCGAGCAGCGCCCGGACCCGCTCGCCGAGCCCGTACCCGGCCGCGTAGACGGTGGCCGGGGACTGCGGGACGTGCTTGCCCAGTACCTGCGAGACCAGCAGGTGGGCCCGCTTGGGGTTGCGCCGCAGCGCCAGTCCGAGCAGCTCCGCGAGCCGTGGCGAGCCCGGCGCACCGGCCTCCTCCAGGCTGACGCCCAGCCGGTCCGCGACCCAGGTTCCCGACCACACCGCTTCGATCGTCTTGCCTTTCCTCGTCGTCTCCGCCGTCACCAGGGGTTTCACACCTGGAGTCCGGCCGTGAGCAGGTCGACGAAGCCGACCTCCTCCTTCGCCACACCGAAGACCTCGGCGCGCTGCATGGTGCGCAGGGCCCAGGCCCGGTGGGGCTTCACTTCATTCATTTTGTTCGTATATGCCGAGCGCATCACCCCGCCGCCGCCGCGCTCGGGGCGCAGGATGTCCTCGGCGTCGCAGAATTCCTCGTGGGAGACCACGGACAGGGCGTGGACGGGCGTGACGTGGGCGGGGTGGATGCAGGTCTTGCCGAGCAGTCCGTTGGCCCGGTCGAGTTCGATCTCGCGCAGTAGGCCGTCCAGGTCGTGTTCGATCAGGGCGGTGCGCAGTTCCTCCACGCCCTCCGCGAGGAAGGGGCTGCGGCGCAGCTGGGGCTTGAAGAGGCGCTGCTGGCGGCGGAAGTACTCCCAGACGGGTCCGGTGACGGTGAAGCCGGTGCCGTCGGCGCGGCTGAGGACGTTGACCACGTCGGCGATGACGCCGGCCACGATCTGGACGTCGTAGGCGGTCATGTCGGGGGTGCGGCGCAGGCCGTAGGCGGAGCAGAAGTCGGTGACGCCGAGCCGCAGGGCCAGGACCCGCTCGCGGTGGCTGTTCACGGTGCGGGAGATGCCGGCAAGCGTCTCAACGCGGGTTTCGAGGTGCAGTAGGTCCGGGGTCTCCAGGACGGGCATGGCATACAGGCGGGAGTGGCCGGCGACGGCCTCCGCCTGCGCCACGGCGTCGAGGAAGGCGCTGCCACTGCTCTCGTTGAATTTGGGAAGTACGAATCCGGACAGTCGGTGCGCGGCGCCGCCGAGGCGTCTCACCAGGTCGGGAATCTGCTCGGGCGCGCGGACGCGGATGAACAGGAGCGGGAGCTCGTCGTCGTCGGTGTCGAGCTCGGCGAACTGCCGGACGAGGTTCTCCTCGGCCCCGGCGACATCGCCGTCGCTGATCGAATCCTCCAGGCAGAGGACCATGGAGACGACTCCGCGGCCGGCCTGCTTGCGGATGTCCCGGGCGAGCTGGGGGCGGGTGGCGGGGCTGTAGAGGGTGGCTCCGAGGGCCGCGGCGAGGGTGCGGGCGGGGGAGGCTCCGGTGAATTCGGCCGGTTCCTGGTGGAAGAGGTCCTTACGGACTGTGGGCGATACGTGCCCAAAGTGACGCATGTGCTTCCCCCGTACTGCCTCGGCGGCCCAACTGGCGTGGCCGGTAATAGTACGTACGAACGTGAGTCAAGAGTTCCTCAAGCACATGAAGTTCAGGTAACCCTCTTGCACCATGCCCAGCTCTCGCGTTCGAGACAAGGCCCTACGGGGGGCCGCATTGTCCCGGTCCACCCGGGGAGGGCAGGATGACGGGCATGACGCACGCGATGCAGAAGGGCTCGAACATCCCGGTGGCCGCCACGGCGGTCCGGGCGGTGCTGCGCTGGACCACCGGCCCCGAGGTGCCCGACGTGGACGCCTCCGCGCTGCTCGTGGGCTCCGACGGCCGGGTGCGTTCGGACGAGGACTTCGTCTTCTACAACCAGCCCCGGCACCCCTCGGGGGCCGTGTGGCGGCTGGGCAAGAAGCAGCTCGGCGAGGCGGTCACCGACGCGGTCCAGGCCGACCTGCGGACGGTGACCCCGGCCGTGGACCGGATCCTGGTGGTCGCCTCCGCCGAGGACGTGCCCTTCGAGCGGGTCCGGGACCTGCGGATCCTCCTGTACGACGCCACCGCGACCGGCGGCTCCGAACCGCTGGCCTACTTCGACGTGCGGCCCGAGACGGGCGCCGAGACGGCCCTGATCTGCGGGGAGCTGTACCGCAGGGGCGAGGGGTGGAAGTTCCGCGCGCTGGGCGAGGGCTACTCCGACGGGCTGGTCGGGCTGGCCACCGACCACGGGATCTCGGTCGACGAGAACGCCGCCGAGCCCGGCGCGAGCCCGGCGGCCGGGAGCCCGGCGGCCGGACCCACCGCCGACCAGACGGCCGCCATGGCCCCGCCCACCCAGGCCCCGCCGTCCGTCCAGCCGGCCTACGGGTACCCGCAGCCGGTGTCCCCGGCCCCGCTGCCGGGTCCGGGCGCCGACCCGTCCTTCCGGCTGCCGGTGCAGGGCCCGCAGTTCATCCGCCGCTGACGGCGCGGACGCGGGTGCCGCCGCGGAAGCCGTGCCGCCGCGACGCCGTGACGCCGTGACGCCATTGGCCCCGCGGACGCCGTGACACGGCTGCGCGGCCCCGCCCGGTCCCCGGGCGGGGCTCCGGTCAGGCCTTGGTGCTCTTGTAGCCCCGCCCCCACTGGAGCCCCCAGCCGTACAGCCGGTCCAGCTCGGCCTGGAACCCGTACACGAACTTCACCTCGCGCCGGACGGTGAACTCGCCCTTGACGTGCTCCAGCGAGACCACCGCGCAGGAGCGGGCCTGCGGCTGCCGCTCCTCCAGCGGGATCTCGATGCGCGGGCCGGTGACCGGGAACAGCGTGACCATGGCGTGGGTGCGGTCGAAGGCCGGGGTCTGGTCGTAGATGTAGACGAAGACCAGCAGCCGCTTGATCTCCTCGGCGTGGTCGAGGTTGACGTAGAGGGTCTCCCCGGACGCCGAGCCGAACCGGTCGTCGCCGCTGAGCTTCACGTACGGCGGGTCGTTGATGTCGCCCAGCAGGTTGCCGAGCGGCTGGACGGCGCCCCGGGTGCCGTCGGTCAGCTCGTACAGGCAGCCCATGTCGAGGTCGACGTTGACCATGCCCTGGGTGTGCGCCTGCACCATGTCGGGTTTGAACAGCTTGAATGGATGGCGCAGCAGCCGGCCGCTCTGCCCGTGGCTGCTGCCGCCTATGTCCGAGGTGCGCATGCGCCAGGACAGGTTGACGCGCAGATTGCCGTGCACCGCCCCCTGTTTGGTGAGCGACACCGTCGGGTGCCGCTTCGTCAGCTCGATCGCGTTCGACGAGGCGCTGCCCGACTGGAACTGCACGGCGCGGCTGCCCATGATCCCGTCGAAGAAGCCCATCCCCCTGCCCCCTTGTTCCCCTTGTTCCCCTGGTCCCCTGTACGGCCACGGAAGTTGACTACGGAAGCAGGGCGGCCCGCCGGGTCCGTGGACCCGGTGGACCGCCCCGCAGTTGAGCGTTCCGCATTACCGCCGCGGTCATGCCTTGGCGGTGGAACCCTCCAGTTCCAGGCGCTTGTTGCGGCGCACCGAGGACCAGAAGGAGGCCGCGATCAGCAGCACGCCGACGAGGCCGGTGATGATCTCGCTGATCTCGTGCTGGATGGTGACCAGCAGGATGACCGCGAGCGCGCCGATCGCGTAGTGCGCGCCGTGCTCCAGGTAGACGTAGTCGTCCAGCGTGCCCTGGCGGACCAGGTAGACCGTGAGCGAACGGACGTACATGGCGCCGATGCCGAGGCCGAGCGCCATCCAGAAGATGTGGTTGGTGATGGCGAAGGCGCCGATGACCCCGTCGAAGGAGAACGAGGCGTCGAGGACTTCGAGGTACAGGAAGAGGAAGAACGCGGCCTTGCCGGCCAGGCCGACGGCGGATACGGGCTTGCCCGCGGCCTTGGCCTTCTCCTCCTCCTCGTGCTCGCGCTCCTCTTCCTCCTCCAGCTTGTCCTCGAAGTACGAGGACAGGCCGCCGACGATGAGGTACGTGATCAGACCGGCGACGCCGGCGAGCAGCACGGTGGCGGACTTGTCCGCGTGGCCGGTGCTGGTGTGGGCGTTGACGGCGAAGGTCATCGCCGAGACGAGCAGGACGATCAGGGCGATGCAGACCGACAGCATGTCGACCTTGCCGAGCTTGGCGAGCGGACGCTCAAGCCAGGCAAGCCACTTGTGCTCCCGCTCGTCGAAGATGAAGTCGAGGAAGATCATCAGCAGGAACATGCCACCGAAGGCGGCGATCGCCGGGTGGGCGTCGGTGACCAGGGCCTCGTACTGCTCGGGGTGGTCCAGCGCCAGCTCGATGGCCTCGATGGGGCCGACCTTGGCACTGATGGCGACGATCGCCACCGGGAACACCAGCCGCATACCGAACACGGCGATCAGGATGCCGATGGTGAGGAAGATCTTCTGCCAGAAGGCATTCATCTTCTTCAGGATTCCGGCATTGACGACCGCGTTGTCGAAGGACAGCGAGATCTCGAGGATCGACAGGATCAATACGATCCCGAACGCCTCCCACCCCCACTGCCACGCGGCAAAGGCGAGGCCGAGCGCCGTGATGGCGAACGACCAGCCGAAGGTTTTCAGAACCACTGGCACCTGGCACCCCATGCGTCTTGTTGCGGCTTTACGAAACGTTGACCCCGAAGTCTAGAGCGATGCCCCTCAGACCCGACGCGTACCCCTGCCCCACTGCACGGAACTTCCATTCACCTCCGTACCGGTAGACCTCGCCGAAGATCATCGCGGTCTCGCTGGAAGCGTCCTCGGAGAGGTCGTAGCGGGCGAGTTCCTGGCCGTCCGCCTGGTTCACCACGCGAATGAAGGCGTTGCTGACCTGGCCGAAGCTCTGCCGGCGGCTGTCGGCCTCGTGGATCGAGACCGGGAAGACGATCTTGTCGACGCGCTCCGGCACCTTGCTGAGGTCGATGATGATCGACTCGTCGTCGCCGTCACCCTCGCCGGTGAGGTTGTCCCCGGTGTGCTCGACCGAGCCGTCGGGGCTCTTCAGGTTGTTGTAGAAGATGAAGTACTCGTCCCCGAGCACCCGGCCGCTGTTGCACAGCAGCGCGCTGGCGTCGAGGTCGAAGTCCGCGCCCGTGGTCGAGCGTGCGTCCCAGCCGAGGCCGATCAGAACCCGGGTCAGGTTCGGTGCGGCCTTGGAGAGGGAGACATTGCCCCCCTTGGCGAGTGTGACGCCCATGTTGTGGTCCTCCCCGGACGACGGTGTGCCTGCGTGACGGTGTGGCTGCGTGCGGTGCGGCCGCGCGGGTGCGGCCGCGGGTGCGGCTGCGTTCCGCGGGCCGTACGGGTGCGTGGCCCGCAGTGCCCCGCAGTGGCCCGTGGGCCGGTCCGCAGGGCCGCAAAGCCGGTCCGGCGCCGTACACACAGTGCACGGCGCCGGACGGATGACTGCTCTGGGCTCAGACGTTGACGCCGAAGTCCTGCGCGATGCCGCGCAGGCCCGAGGCGTAGCCCTGGCCGATGGCGCGGAACTTCCACTCCGCGCCGTTGCGGTACAGCTCGCCGAAGACCATGGCGGTCTCGGTCGAGGCGTCCTCGGAGAGGTCGTAGCGGGCGAGCTCCGTGTTGTCCGCCTGGTTCACCACGCGGATGTACGCGTTGCGGACCTGGCCGAAGCTCTGCTGGCGGCCCTCGGCCTCGTAGATCGAGACCGGGAAGACGATCTTGGCGACATCGGCCGGGACGCCGGCGAGGTTCACCTTGATCGCCTCGTCGTCGCCCTCGCCCTCACCGGTGGTGTTGTCACCGGTGTGCTCGACCGAGCCGTCGGGGCTCTTCAGGTTGTTGAAGAAGACGAAGTTCGCGTCGCTGGCGACCTTGCCCTGGTCGTTGGTCAGGATCGCGCTGGCGTCGAGGTCGAAGTCGACACCGGTGGTGGTGCGAGCGTCCCAGCCCAGACCGACGATGACCGCCGTCAGGTTAGGCGCGGCCTTGGTCAGCGAGACGTTGCCGCCCTTGCTGAGGCTGACTCCCACGGGTCCTCCATTGGGTTCTGTGTGTGGGGCGGTGCCCCGTCGTGCACTGGGCCCTCCCGGCCGTGGCCGGGGGAGCTACCGGATCAACGTTTCGATCCTAGTGACGGGTTCCCGCCTGTAAACGGTTTTCGCGCGGAACTGCGGCAAAGAGCCCGCCGAGCCCCTCAGAGGCTGTCGAGCGCCTTGATGTACTCGTTCAGGTCACGCGCGTCGGGCAGCCCGTTGACGACCGTCCAGCGCACGACGCCGTCCTTGTCGATGATGAAGGTGCCGCGGACCGCGCAGCCCTTCTCCTCGTCGAAGACCCCGTACGCGCGCGAGGTCTCCCCGTGCGGCCAGAAGTCCGACAGCAGCGGGTACTCCAGGCCCTCCTGCTCCCCGAAGACCCTCAGGGTCGGCACGGAGTCGTTGGAGACGGCGAGGAGCTGGACCTCGTCGTTCTGGAAGCGCGGCAGCTGGTCCCGCAGCTCGCACAGCTCACCGGTGCAGACGCCGGTGAAGGCGAACGGGTAGAAGAGCAGCACCACGGCCTTCTCCCCCCGGAAGTCGGAGAGCCGCACGGTGGCGCCGTGGTTGTCCTTGAGCTCGAAGTCCGGGGCCTTGTCGCCGACCTCGATCGCCATCTCTCGCATCCCTTTCGTTCCCGCGTTCCTGGATCGGCCGCAGTGGGCCGTTCGGGTGAGGCACAGCCTAGGCGGGGCGGGGCGGAGAACGCACACACCCCGCCGACCGGGGTCGACGGGGTGCGAAAAGTGTCCGCTCTGGAGCGGAGGGCGCGGCTTAGCGCTTGGTCTTGACGGCCGTCTTGGGCGTCACCAGCTTGGTGGCGGCCCACTCCTTGCCCACGGGGAGACCCTTGGCCAGCGAGAGGCCGGCGGTTTCCGCGGCTTCCTTGATGTCGCTGGCCTCGACGTAGCCGGGGCGGCCCGTCTTGGGGGTCAGCAGCAGGATCAGTGCGCCGTCCTCGATCAGCTCGGTGGCATCGACCAGGGCGTCCGCCAGGTCGCCGTCGTCCTCGCGGAACCACAGCAACACGGCGTCCGCGACGTCGTCGTAGTCCTCGTCGACGAGATCGCCGACGAGCTCATCAACGACATCACGGAATTCCTGATCGACGTCGTCGTCGTAGCCGATCTCCTGGACCACCTGTTCGGACTGGAAACCCAGCCGGGCGGCCAGGTTCTCCGCGTGGTCCGCGGTCGCGCTCACGGGGTGCCTCCTGCTCATGTTCGGTGAATGTCTTCTGGCGGCGCGCGTACGCGCAGCATTGGACGTAGTCCACACGGGCGCGGCGGATCGCGCAAGTACCCGGCCGCCGAGACCGTCGAAACGGTGACGATTGCGGCCGTCTCGCCGCAACTTTCAGCCTCCTTGTGGGGGGCTCTGGTGATTCATCCCACACCATTGCGGTTCTTTCGGCATCATCGGCAACACCTCGGGACTTTCCTACCTGTTTGAAGGACGAACGTCCTTACGAGTTCGTTGACGGGGTGTGACCGACATGGGCGTAAGGTTGCGATTTGGCCGGGCCGCCCTCGGATCGCCCATCCCGGACTTCCTGCCGCCTCCAGGGATTACCCAGCGGTAAAGATGACGATTTCGGCCGAGCGTAAGACCATGGGAGGCGGCGAACCGAAGGCACGACTCCCCCGACAGCGAAGGAACAGCGTGGTTTCCGCATCCGATCGCAATCCGATCATCATTGGCGGCCTGCCCAGTCAGGTCCCGGACTTCGATCCGGAGGAGACGCAGGAGTGGCTCGACTCGCTGGACGCGGCGGTCGACGAGCGGGGCCGTGAGCGGGCCCGCTATCTGATGCTGCGGCTGATCGAGCGGGCCCGCGAGAAGCGCGTGGCCGTGCCGGAGATGCGCAGCACGGACTACGTCAACACGATCGCCACCAGGGACGAACCGTTCTTCCCCGGCAACGAGGAGATCGAGCGCAAGGTCCTCAACGCCACCCGGTGGAACGCGGCCGTGATGGTCTCGCGCGCGCAGCGCCCGGGCATCGGGGTCGGCGGCCACATCGCGACCTTCGCCTCCTCCGCCTCCCTCTACGACGTGGGCTTCAACCACTTCTTCCGGGGCAAGGACGAGGGCGACGGCGGCGACCAGATCTTCTTCCAGGGCCACGCCTCGCCCGGCATCTACGCCCGCGCCTACCTCCTGGACCGGCTCTCCGAGCAGCAGCTCGATGCGTTCCGGCAGGAGAAGTCGAAGGCCCCGTACGGCCTTTCGAGCTACCCGCACCCGCGGCTGATGCCGGACTTCTGGGAGTTCCCGACCGTCTCGATGGGCCTGGGCCCGCTCGGTGCGATCTACCAGGCCCGGATGAACCGGTACATGGAGGCGCGCGGGATCGCCGACACCTCCAAGTCCCACGTTTGGGCGTATCTCGGCGACGGCGAGATGGACGAGCCGGAGTCGCTCGGCCAGCTGTCGATCGCCGCCCGCGAGGGCCTGGACAACCTGACCTTCGTGGTGAACTGCAACCTGCAGCGCCTGGACGGCCCGGTGCGCGGCAACGGCAAGATCATCCAGGAGCTGGAGTCGCAGTTCCGGGGCGCCGGCTGGAACGTCATCAAGCTGATCTGGGACCGCTCCTGGGACCCGCTGCTGGCGCAGGACCGCGACGGCATCCTCGTCAACAAGATGAACACCACCCCCGACGGGCAGTTCCAGACGTACGCCACCGAGTCGGGCGCGTACATCCGCGAGCACTTCTTCGGGGACGACCAGCGACTGCGGGCGATGGTCGCGAACATGACCGACTACCAGATCCAGCACCTGGGCCGCGGCGGTCACGACCACAAGAAGGTCTACGCGGCGTACGCGGCGGCCAAGGCCCACAAGGGCCAGCCGACGGTGATCCTGGCCCAGACGGTCAAGGGCTGGACGCTGGGCCCGAACTTCGAGGGCCGCAACGCGACGCACCAGATGAAGAAGCTGACGGTCGACGACCTCAAGCGCTTCCGCGACCGCCTGCACATCCCGATCACGGACCAGCAGCTGGAGAACGGCGCGCCGCCGTACTACCACCCGGGCCGCAACTCGCCCGAGATCCAGTACATGCACGACCAGCGCAGCTCCCTGGGCGGCTACGTGCCGACCCGTGTGGTGCGCGCCAAGCCGCTGGAGCTGCCGGGCGACGCGACGTACGCGGCGGCCAGGAAGGGCTCGGGCCAGCAGTCGATCGCGACCACGATGGCCTTCGTCCGCATCCTGAAGGACCTGATGCGGGACAAGGAGATCGGCAAGCGGTTCGTGCTGATCGCGCCCGACGAGTACCGCACCTTCGGCATGGACGCGTTCTTCCCGAGCGCCAAGATCTACAACCCGCTGGGTCAGCAGTACGAGGCGGTCGACCGCGACCTGCTGCTCGCGTACAAGGAGTCGCCGACCGGCCAGATGCTGCACGACGGCATCTCGGAGGCGGGCTGCACGGCCTCGCTGATCGCGGCGGGTTCGGCGTACGCCACGCACGGCGAGCCGCTGATCCCGGTGTACGTCTTCTACTCGATGTTCGGTTTCCAGCGCACGGGTGACCAGTTCTGGCAGATGGCCGACCAGCTGGCGCGCGGTTTCGTGCTGGGTGCGACCGCCGGCCGGACCACCCTGACGGGTGAGGGGCTCCAGCACGCCGACGGTCACTCCCAGCTGCTGGCCTCGACGAACCCGGGCTGCGTCGCCTACGACCCGGCGTACGGCTACGAGATCGCGCACATCGTCAAGGACGGTCTGCGGCGCATGTACGGGCCCGACGCGGAGGACGTCTTCTACTACCTGACCGTCTACAACGAGCCGATCCAGCACCCGGCCGAGCCGGCCGACGTGGACGTGGACGGCATCCTCCAGGGCATCCACCGGGTGTCGGCGGGCACGGCGGGCACCATCGGGGCGCAGATCCTGGCCTCGGGCGTGGCGGTGCCGTGGGCGCTGGAGGCGCAGCGGATCCTCGCGGCCGAATGGAACGTCCGGGCGGACGTCTGGTCGGCGACCTCCTGGAACGAGCTGCGCCGCGAGGCCG
Organism: Streptomyces sp. NPDC058525; assembly: GCF_042719495.1. NCBI lineage: Bacteria > Bacillati > Actinomycetota > Actinomycetes > Kitasatosporales > Streptomycetaceae > Streptomyces > Streptomyces sp. NPDC058525. The sequence goes on along the minus strand of NZ_JBHXNP010000004.1, from coordinate 141,320 downwards.
TGGAGGCGGAGGAGCACAACCTGCTGCACCCGGAGGAGGAGCAGCGCGTCCCGTACGTGACGCGGAAGCTGTCGGGTGCCGAGGGGCCGTTCGTGGCGGTGTCGGACTGGATGCGGGCGGTGCCGGACCAGATCTCGCGCTGGGTCCCCGGCCCGTACACCTCGCTGGGCGCGGACGGTTTCGGCTTCGCGGACACGCGCGGCGCGGCCCGGCGCTTCTTCCACATCGACGCCCAGTCGGTGGTGCTGGCGACGCTGACCGAGCTGGCCAAGACGGGCCAGGTCGACCGTTCGGTGCTGAAGCAGGCCGTGGACCGGTACCAGCTGCTGGACGTCACGGCGGCGGACCCGGGCGCGGCGGGCGGCGACGCCTAGCCGCCGCGCGGCGGATCGGATGACGGCGGCGGCCGGACCCGGCCGCCGCCGGGTGTGGGCGAGGTGCCTCCGGCGGAGCCGGGGGCACCTGCGCTTTACGCGTTCCTTACGATGCTCCGCATGAAGGAACCCTCCCTCCAGGCGCGCTGGGAGCGCCGCACGCAGGCTCCGCTGCTGGTGTTCGCCGTGTGCTTCGCCGTCGCGTACGCCGTGCCGATCGTGATGCCCGACGCGCGCCCGTGGGTGCACCGGGCGTGCACCTACGCGGAGTGGGCGGTGTGGGGGGCCTTCGCCCTCGACTACCTGGTGCGGCTGGGCATCACGGATGACCGCCGGCACTTCGTGCGGACGCACTGGCTGGACCTGTGCGCCGTGGTGCTGCCGCTGGTGCAGCCGCTGCGGCTGCTGCGGCTGGTGTCGACGCTGCTGCTGGTGGGCCGGCGGGCCCGGATGGCTCCGCAGATCCGGCTGACGACGTATGTGGCCGGCGCCGTCGTGGGGCTGCTGATGTTCGGCTCGCTCGCGGTGCTGAGCGTGGAGCGGGACGCCCCGGACGGCAACATCCGCAATCTGGGTGACGCGGTGTGGTGGTCCTTCACCACCATGACGACCGTCGGGTACGGGGACCACTCCCCCACCACCGGGCTCGGCCGGGTGCTGGCCGTCGGGCTGATGCTGTCCGGGATCGCCCTGCTCGGTGTGGTGACGGCGAACATCGCCGCCTGGTTCATCGCCCGCTTCGAGCGGGACGACCGGGTGGAGCGGCTCCAGCTGGCGGCCCTCGAGGAGCTGCACGCGGAGGTACGGGCGCTGCGCGCCGAGGTGTCCCGGCTGGGCGGCCGGCCGGCCGCCGGACAGCCGGGGGCCGGACAGCCGGGGGCCGGACAGCCGGGGGCCGGACAGCCGGGGGCCCCGGCGCCGCTGGAGGCGGTGGCGGGGCCCCGGGCCGGGGCTAGTTCTCCCACACCTTGAACGCCCTTGCCTGGTAGGGGGACTGGGGCAGCCAGACCCCGTCGCCCGGGTAGGTCTGGAACTCGCCGGTCTCCGCACACACGGCCGACTGATAGGTGGTCACCGGGCGCCCGGTGCGGTTGGCGAGGGACTGCGCGCTGGTTCCGGCGGGCAGTGCGGTGCAGCTGTTGACGTCCAGGGTGCTCAGTTCGTGGGTGTGCCGGGTTCCCTTGAACTCCGGTTTCGCCCATAGGCACAGCTGGCCCGTGGCGCAGGACCCGAGGGTCGCCTGGCCCGCGGCGTGCGCGGTGCCGGCCGAGCTCGGGATGAGGGCGGTCAGGGCCAGGGCGAAGGCGGCGAAAGTGGTGCTCCACGTACGCATGACGGGTCAACTCCTTGTGGACGGGCGGCACCCGGACCGTTTCCGGTGCTCCGCTGACACCACGCTGACCTGCGGATACGGGCGGGCGGAAGGGGGCGCGGCCGGGTCCACCCTGATAGGCGACAGCCCTGCCGGAACCGTCCGGCGGGGCTGTCGTACGTACGGAGTTGACCCTTCCGCCGGGCCCTTCCAAGCGGCCTTTCCGCCGGGCTCTGCCGGGCCCGCCCGGGGCGCAGGCGGCCGGCCGCGCCGCCCTCGGGCTGTCCCCGAACGAGTTGCCGTCCCTTCACCAACGGCTTAACGCGACGGCCGGTGTGGGGCAGGTCACAGATAGCCTGACCGCCCACTCCGCGTCAGAAGGGAGCCCCGCGGTGAGGACCGACGAGCGGACGGCACCGGCCGCACCCGTGGTGGCGGGACTGCGCGAGCGCAAGAAGCGGCGGACCCGGGACGCGCTGCTGCGCGCCGCCCTGCTGCTGTTCGTCTCCCAGGGGTACGAGCGCACCACCGTCGACGAGATCACCGACACCGTGCACGTCTCGCAGCGCACCTTCTTCCGGTACTTCGCGAACAAGGAGGAGGTCGCCTTCGCCGTCCAGGACCTGGTCGAGTCGCACTTCTTCGCCGCGCTCCAGGCCCGGCCGGCCGCCGAGGGCCCGCTCGAGGCGATGCGCGGCGCGGTGCTCGCCACCTGGGACACCCTCGACGAGGCCCTGTGCGAGGTGGTCCCCGTCGAGCTGTACATGCGCGGCTACCGGCTGATCGAGCGCACCCCGGCCCTGCTCGCCGTGCACCTGCGCCGCTCCACCGGCCTGGAGGAACGGATCTCCCGGCTGCTCGCCGCCCGCGAGGGCCTGGACGTGGACGCCGATCCGCGCCCGCGCGTCGCCGCCGCCGTGTTCTGCGGGGTGATGCGGGTCACGGGCCGGCTGTGGGGGCAGGGCGAGGACACCGGCGTGGCCGCGATCCGGCGGATGACCGGGGCTTATCTGGACCAGATCGGCCCTGCTCTGGCAGGGGACTGGCGCCGGCGGACCCCCGACGGCCGGGATCCCGCCGGCTGACCGCTGATCGCCAACTGGCGGTGCGGCCACACCCGGTCGGCCGTGAGACCCGTCACCCGGCGCGCCCCGGCCGGAATCGGTCTCCTACGCTGGTCCCAGTGAACCTGTCCGGCCTCGCCCTCCCCACCGCCCCCGGCGCCGACCCGCGCCCCGCCGCCCTGCGCACCCTGCTCGCGCTGGCGGTGGTCTTCGTCATGCTGGCGACGACCGGCTGGACGGCCGTGCACCGCCCCGAGGGCGGCACCCCGCTGCGCACCGCCGCGCTCGCCGCCTGGTCCCAGGCCCGCATCGGCGGCCGGCCGGTTCCGCCCGCCGACGCCCCCGCCACGACCGTGGCCCACTTCTTCGACAGGCTCGACGGCGCCCAGCGGGCCCGGCTCGCCGACGGCTACCCGCTGGTCGTGGGCAACCTCGACGGCGCCCCCGCCGACACCCGCTACCGGGCCAACCGGCTCGGCCTGGAGCAGGCCGGCCTGGTCGAGGAGGCCCGCGGCCGCGACGTGGCCCTGGCCCCGGCCGACCGGGCCACCGCCATCCGCCGCGCCCACCGCTTCGCCTCGCTCGCCGAGCCCGGCCGGCAGATCCTCGCCTTCGACCCCACCGGCGGCGGCCTCGTCGCCGAGGTCTTCGGGAACCTGGACCGGGCCCGCCGGGTCTCGGTGGTCGTCCCCGGTGTCGACACCGACGCGGTCACCTTCGAGCGCACGCAGCGCCGCTTCACCGCCCCGGTCGGCATGGCCGAGTCCCTGTACGAGGCCCAGCGCGCGGCCGCCCCGGACAGCCGGACCGCGGTCATCGCCTGGGCCGGCTACAGCGCGCCCACCGGGGTCGGCATGGACGCCGCCACCGGCCGGATGGCCTTCGACGGCGCCGTCCGGCTGAAGGCGCTGACCACCGCCCTGCCCGGGGACTCCACCGTGGCGCTGTTCTGCCACAGCTACGGATCGGTGGTGTGCGGGGTCGCCGCGCACGAGCTGCCGCGCCGGGTGACGGACGTGGTGGTGGCGGGCAGCCCCGGGATGCGCACGGAGAACGTCGCCGGACTGCACACCTCGGCCCGGGTCTGGGCCACGCGGGACGAGGGCGACTGGATCGCCGACGTACCGCACCTGGAGTTCGGCGGGCTGGGCCACGGTGCCGACCCGGTCTCTCCGGAATTCGGTGCGCGACTGCTGTCCTCCGCCACGGCCAAGGCCCACACCGGCTATTTCGAGCCAGGTACCGATTCGGTGGACAACTTCGCCAAAATCGGAACCGGCGCATTCGGTTCCGTCGTGTGCGCGACCGGGGACGACGCCTGCCGGGACGGCGTTTCCGGTGCGGAGACCGACTGACGCGCGTAGAGGCCCGAAAAGTGGGGCTCGCTCCGAGGGGGACGCGCGAGGGCCCCTCCCTTTACGATGTGCCGCATGGGTGACGTACTGGCCGGAAACCATGCCGTCTGGGAGTTCGACTCGGACTCGGTGCTCATCCGCTTCGCACGGGGGATACGCACGCCGAGACAGCCGAGACTCCTGCACGCCCTCGGCACGCGCCGGATCCCCCTGGAAGCGGTGTCCGGGGTGACCGTGACCGCCGGGAAGCGGGACACGGTGGTGCTGCGCGCCGTCCCGCGGCCGGGCGCGGATCCGCTGATGGAGGCCGCCGCCGGGCAGCTGAGGGAGGTCTGCGACCCCTACCGGATGGTGCTGCCGGGCGACCGGGCCCCGTACGCGGAGGCCTTCGCCGACGCGCTGCGCTCCCGGCTCGGCCCGGAGGCGGCCGAGCCCGCCGAGCACTTCCTGGTCGACGTGCCGCGGCCGCCGCTCCAGCTGAAGGCGTACGACGCGCGCGTGACCCTCGACGGCTCGGCGGTCGCCTTCCACTGGTCGCGTACGGGCGCCACCAGCACCAAATGGAAGGCGGGCGACCAGCGTTACCCGCTGGCCGACATCGCCGGCGTGGAGTGGAGCTCCCCGGACGGCCCCGGCGGACACCTGCGGCTGCTGCTGCGCGAGCCCCACGACGCCGGGGCCGACCCCCGCCCGAGCCACGACCTCGCGGCGGCCGTCTTCGCCGTCGGCTACGGGTCGGTGCACGAGTCGCTGCCGTTCGCCGCGGCCGTCCTCGCCGCCCTGCGCGGCCGTACCCCGGTCGCCGCCCTCCCCTCGCCCCGGCCGTCCGACGACCGGCTCGAGCACCTGAGCGAGCTCCACTCGGCGGGCCTGCTGACGGACGCGGAGTACGTGGCCCTGCGGGACCGGTTCACGGCCGAGACCACCTGACCGCCGCCCGGGGCCGGCTCGGCAGCCCCGGACGGCCGGTCAGGCCTCCCGCGACGCCGAGGTGAAGGTCATGTCCGGGTAGCGGTCCCCCGCCACCCGGGAGGCGATCGGCTCCAGCAGCGCCAGCTCCGCCGCCGTCAGCGTGATCCGCGTCGCCGCCGCGTTCTCCCGCAGCCGCTCCGCCCTGCGGGTGCCCGGGATCGGGACCACGGTCAGCCCCTGGTGCACCCGCGCCCGCTGCTGCACCCAGGCCAGCGCGATCTGCGCCGGGCTCGCCCCGTGCGCCGCCGCGACCTCCCGGACCGGGGCCAGCAGCGCCGCGTTCGACTTCGCGTTCTCGCCGGTGAACCGCGGCTGGTGGCGGCGGAAGTCCTCGGCCTCCAGGTCCGTCGAGGCGTCGGCGAAGGCCCCCGTCAGGAACCCCCGGCCCAGTGGGGAGTACGGCACGAAGGCCACGCCCAGCTCGGCCGCCGCACCCACCGCGCTGCGCTCCACGTCCCGGCTGAACAGCGACCACTCCGACTGGAGCGCCGCGATCGGGTGCACGGCGTGCGCCTCGCGCAGTTCCGCGCCGGTGACCTCGCTGAGCCCCAGGTGGCGCACCTTGCCCTCGCGCACCAGCTCCGCCATCGCGCCCACCGACTCGGCGAGCGGCACCGCCGGGTCGCGCCGGTGCATGTAGTACAGGTCGATGACGTCCACGCCGAGCCTGCGCAGGCTGGCCTCGACCGCCTGCCGGACGTAGGCGGCGTCGTTGCGGACGCCGCGGTAGTGCGGGTCCTCGTTGCGCTCTATGGCGAACTTCGTCGCCAGGGTGATCTCCTCGCGGTGCGCGGCCACGAAGGGGGCGAGGAACTCCTCGTTGCGCCCCTGCCCGTAGACGTCCGCGGTGTCGAAGAGGGTGACCCCGGCGGCCAGCGCCGCGTCCAGGGTCGCGCGGGCCGCCGCCTCGTCGGTGTCCCCGTAGAACTCGCTGATGCCCATGCAGCCCAGGCCCTGGACGCCGACCAGCGGGCCGCCCTTGCCGAGTTCGACCTGCTCGATGGTGGTGGTGCCGTCGTACTCCGTCATGACTGCGCCTTCCCCGCGACCGCCTTCATCGCATAGAAATCGATCTTGTAGTCCAGTACGGCGAGCGCGTCCGTCAGCTCCGAGAGCCGGGCCCGCACATCGCGCCGTGTCGCCTCCAGCAGCTCGCGGCGCTCGTCGAGGGTGTGCTCGCCCTCGCGGACCAGTTCGGCGTAGCGGACCATGTCCGCCACCGACATCCCGGTGGCGCGCAGCTTGCCCACGAACGCCAGCCAGTCGAGGTCCTTGTCGGTGAAGCGCCGCTGTCCCGAGTGGGAGCGGTCCACGTGCGGCATCAGGCCGATCCGCTCGTACCAGCGCAGCGTGTGCTGGGTCAGACCGGTCCGGGCCTCGACCTCGCTGATCGTGTACCGCGTCTGCGTCAGGCTCATGGGCCACACGCTAAAACCCTTGAGTGCACTCCAAGCAAGTAGGCTCGACGCCATGCAGAGCTTGCGGATCATCGAGAACTGGCCGGTGCAGACGGCCGCGGCTGCCGTCGTACGCGCCGACGGCAGCCTGGCCGGCTCCCACGGACCCGTCGGCCACCGTTTCGCGCTGGCCTCGGTCACCAAGCCGCTCGCCGCGTACGCGGCCCTCGTCGCGTACGAGGAGGGGGCGATCGAGCTGGACGAGCCGGCCGGGCCCGAGGGGTCGACGGTCCGTCACCTGCTCGCGCACACCAGCGGGCTGGCCTTCGACGAGCACCGGGTGAGCGCCCCGCCCGGGCAGCGCCGGCTGTACTCGAACGCCGGCTTCGAGGTCCTCGGCGACCACATCGCCAAGGCCACCGGCATCCCCTTCGCGCAGTACCTGCACCAGGCGGTGTGCGAGCCGCTGGGCATGACCTCCACCACCCTGGAGGGCTCGCCCGCCAAGGACGGCGTCTCGACCGTCTCCGACCTCCTGCGGTTCGCCGCCGAGCTCCAGGCGCCCCGGCTGCTCGACGTGCGCACGGTCGCGGAGGCCACCTCCGTCGTGCACCCCGGCCTCAAGGGCGTCCTGCCGGGCTACGGCCACCAGTCCCCCAACGACTGGGGCCTGGGCATGGAGATCCGCGACGGCAAGTCCCCGCACTGGACGGGCTCTTCCTCGTCCCCGCGCACCTTCGGCCACTTCGGCCAGTCCGGCACCTTCCTGTGGGTGGACCCGGACGCCGCCGCCGCGTGCGTGGCCCTGACGGACCGCGCGTTCGGCCCGTGGGCGGTGGAGGCGTGGACCCCGTTCACCGACGCGGTCCTCGCCGAGCTCCGCTCCGCCTAGGCCGGAAGCTCCCAGATCAGCAGCTCGCCCGGGGACCCGGCGACGATCTCCAGGCCCTTCTCGCCGGTGATCCGCACCGCGTCCCCCGGGCCGAGCTCCTCCCCGTCCAGGCGCAGGTCCCCGCGCACCACGTGCAGGTACACGCGCTCCGCCGCCGGTACGGCGACCCGCTCGCCCGCGCCCGGCCGCCGGACGTGCAGCACGGCTCCGGCCGCGGGGACCTCGTAGGGCGTGCCGTCGCAGATGCCCCCGACCACCTCGTACGAGGGGTCGCCGCCCGGTTCGAGCGGCGCGAGCCAGGTCTGCACGAAGCGCAGCCGTCCCGCGCCGTCGTTGCGCTCCACGTGCCGGGCCCCGGATCCGGCACTGAGCCGCTGTACGTCTCCGGGACGGACCACGCCCTCCTCGCCGGTGTCGTCGCGGTGGGTGAGCTCGCCCTCGACGACCCAGGTGACGATCTCGGTGTGGCTGTGCGGGTGCTCGTCGAAACCGGCGCCCGCGGCGAGGGTCTCCTCGTTGCAGGCCAGGACCGGACCGAAGCGCAGGTTCTCCGGGTCGTAGTGGGATCCGAAGGAGAAGGCGTGCCGGGTGGTGATCCCGGCGGCCTGGTCCCCGCCCTCGTACCGGTCGGCGCCGCGGCGTACATCAATCATGGGGGCCACCGTAGACCCAGCCACAGGCCGGACACGGGACCGGACTCCGCGCAGCCGTCCCGATAAGGCAGTCTTGTCACGTGCCCCAACCCGAACGTGAGCATTCCCCCGCGACACAGGCCGCGCATCCCGCTCCCGCCCATCCGCACACCGCGACGCTGCGCCGACTGGAGAAGTCCTCCGGCCGGCTCGCCGCCAACGCGATCGCGCGCATGGACGAGACCCTGCCGTGGTACCGGGCGATGCCCCCGGAGAACCGGTCGTGGATCGGCCTGGTCGCCCAGGCCGGCATCGCCGCGTTCACCGAGTGGTTCCGGCACCCGGAGACCCCTCAGGCGATCTCCACCGACGTGTTCGGGACGGCTCCGCGGGAGCTGACCCGGGCGATCACCCTGCGCCAGACCGTCGAGATGGTCCGCACCACGATCGAGGTCATGGAGACCGCGATCGAGGAGGTCGCGGCCCCGGGCGACGAGCAGATCCTGCGCGAGGCGCTGCTCGTGTACGCCCGGGAGATCGCCTTCGCGACGGCCCAGGTGTACGCGCAGGCCGCCGAGGCGCGCGGGGCGTGGGACGCGCGGCTGGAGTCGCTGGTGGTCAACGCGGTGCTGTCCGGCGAGGCCGACGAGGGCGCGCTCTCGCGGGCCGCGGCGCTGGGCTGGAACTCCCCCGAGCACGTGTGCGTGGTGCTGGGCACCGCGCCGGAGGGGGACAGCGAGCTGACCGTCGAGGCGATCCGGCGCGCGGCCCGGCACCACAAGCTCCAGGTCCTGACGGGGGTGCTCGGCGACCGCCTGGTGGTCATCGCGGGCGGCAGCGACAACCCGATGCAGGTGGCGAAGTCCCTGATCGGGCCGTTCGCGGCCGGTCCCGTCGTAGCCGGTCCGGTGGTGTCGGACCTGCTGAACGCGACGAAGTCGGCGCAGGCCGCGGCGGCCGGGCTGAAGGCCTGTACGGCGTGGCAGGACGCCCCGCGCCCGGTTCTGGCGGACGATCTGCTGCCGGAGCGGGCCATCGCCTCGGATCCCGCTGCCCGTGAGCAGCTGGTGGAGGAGATCTACAGACCGCTGGAGGAGGCGGGCTCGGCGCTGCTGGAGACGCTGAGTGTCTATCTGGAGCAGGCGAGCAGCCTCGAAGGGGCCGCGCGCATGCTCTTCGTGCACCCGAACACGGTGCGCTACCGGCTGCGACGTGTGACCGACGTCACCGGCTGGTCACCTTCTGATGTCCGCTCGGCGTTCACGCTGCGGATCGCCCTGATTCTGGGGCGTCTGGCCGACGGTGACAGCCAGTCCTAGACTTTTGTCGGACATCAACAATTACCCCGACGGTTCTTGGTCCCTGTCCCCACGGGCGGCAGGGACCATCCACAAGAGAGAGTGTGAGGGTGCTCGTACTCGTCGCTCCCGGCCAAGGCGCTCAGACGCCCGGCTTCCTGACTCCCTGGCTCGACCTTCCCGGTGCCGCTGACCGCGTCGCCGCCTGGTCGGACGCCATCGGGCTCGACCTTGCCCACTACGGCACCAAGGCCGACGCGGACGAGATCCGCGACACGGCCGTGGCCCAGCCGCTGCTGGTCGCGGCGGGTCTGCTGTCCGCCGGCGCACTGGGCCCGTCCTCGGCCTTCGGCGCCGTCGCGGGCCACAGCGTAGGCGAGTTCACCGCCGCCGCGTACGCCGGTGTGCTGTCCGACGCCGACGCGCTGTCGCTCGTCCGTACGCGCGGTCTGGCCATGGCCGAGGCCGCCGCCGTCACGGAGACCGGCATGGCCGCGGTGCTCGGCGGTGACCGCGACGTGGTCGTCGCGCACCTGGAGGCGCTGGGGCTGACCCCGGCCAACATCAACGGCGCGGGCCAGATCGTGGCGGCCGGCACCACGGAGCAGATCTCCGCCCTGGTCGCCGAGAAGCCCGAAGGCTCCACGAAGGTCGTCGCCCTCAAGGTCGCGGGCGCCTTCCACACGCACCACATGGCCCCGGCGGTCGCCACGCTGGAGAAGGCCGCCGCGGCCCTGTCCCCGGCGGACCCGGCGCTGAAGTACGTCTCGAACAAGGACGGCCTCGTCGTCGCCACGGGTGCCGACGTCGTCGCCCGCCTGGTCGGCCAGGTCGCGAACCCGGTCCGCTGGGACCTGTGCATGGAGACGTTCGCCGAGCTGGGCGTCACGGGGATCATCGAGCTCTGCCCCGGCGGCACCCTGACGGGTCTGGCCAAGCGCGCGCTCAAGGGCGTGCCGAACGTGGCGCTGAAGACCCCGGACGATCTCGACAAGGCCGCGGCGCTCATCGCCGAGCAGACGGCCTGAGAGAAGGAGCCCACACAGCATGTCCAAGATCAAGCCGGCCAAGGGCTCCCCGTACGCCCGCATCCTCGGCGTCGGCGGCTACCGCCCGACCCGTGTGGTGCCCAACGAGGTCATCCTCGAGACGATCGACTCGTCGGACGAGTGGATCCGCTCCCGTTCCGGCATCGCCACCCGGCACTGGGCCTCGCCCCAGGAGACGGTCGCCGCGATGTCGGTGGAGGCCTCCGGCAAGGCGCTGGCCGACGCCGGTGTCTCCCCGGAGCAGATCGGTGCCGTGATCGTCTCGACGGTCTCGCACTTCAAGCAGACCCCGGCGATCGCGACGGAGATCGCGCACCGGGTCGGCGCCGTGAAGCCGGCCGCCTTCGACATCTCCGCGGGCTGCGCCGGCTTCGGCTACGGCCTGACCCTGGCCAAGGGCCTGGTGGTGGAAGGTTCCGCCCAGTACGTGCTCGTCATCGGCGTGGAGCGGCTCTCGGACCTGACCGACCTGGAGGACCGCGCGACGGCCTTCCTGTTCGGTGACGGCGCCGGCGCCGTCGTCGTGGGCCCCTCGGACGAGCCCGCCATCGGCCCCACGGTGTGGGGTTCGGAGGGCGACAAGTCCGAGACCATCAAGCAGACCGTGCCGTGGGACGAGTTCCGCAGCAAGGACAGCGCCGAGAAGTTCCCGGCCATCACGCAGGAGGGTCAGGCGGTCTTCCGCTGGGCCGTCTTCGAGATGGCCAAGGTGGCCCAGCAGGCGCTCGACGCCGCCGGGATCACCGCCGACGACCTGGACGTCTTCATTCCGCACCAGGCAAACATGCGGATCATCGACTCGATGGTGAAGACTCTGAAGCTGCCGGAGCACGTCACGGTCGCCCGTGACGTGGAGACCACCGGCAACACCTCGGCCGCCTCGATCCCGCTCGCTATGGAGCGGCTCCTGGCGACCGGAGCGGCGAAGAGCGGCGACACCGCGCTCGTCATCGGCTTCGGGGCGGGACTCGTCTACGCCGCGACGGTCGTTACCCTCCCCTAGGGTCCGGATTCGCATCCGGCCCGAATACCCAGTTACCCAGAGAAGGAGCGCCACATGGCCGCCACCCAGGAAGAGATCGTCGCCGGTCTCGCCGAGATCGTCAACGAGATCGCCGGCATCCCCGTCGAGGACGTCCAGACCGACAAGTCGTTCACCGACGACCTCGACGTCGACTCCCTCTCCATGGTCGAGGTCGTCGTCGCCGCCGAAGAGCGCTTCGACGTCAAGATCCCGGACGAGGACGTCAAGAACCTCAAGACGGTCGGCGACGCCGCGGACTACATCCTGAACCACCAGGCCTGAGCCTGACGAGCGTTTGTCGCCACCTGGCGGTGGCGCCGTGACAATTCAGCACCCCCTGAGACGTGGAGAAAGAATTCCTGTGAGCCCGACCAATCGCACCGTGGTCGTCACCGGTATCGGCGCAACCACTCCGCTGGGTGGCGACAGCGCTTCGACCTGGGAAGGTCTGCTCGCCGGCCGTTCCGGCGTAAAGCCCCTGGAGGGCGAGCGCTTCGCCGAGCTCCCGGTCCGCATCGCCGCACAGGCCGCCGTGGACCCCGGCGAGGTCCTGCCCCGGCCGCTGGCCCGCAAGCTCGACCGCTCGGCGCAGTTCGCCGTCATCGCCGCCCGCGAGGCGTGGGCCGACGCCGGCTACACCGACCCGGCCGGCGCGGAGACGACGGGCGCGTCCATCGCCCCCGAGCGCCTGGGCACCGTGATCGCCTCCGGCATCGGCGGCGTGACGACCCTGCTCGACCAGTACGACGTGCTGAAGGAGAAGGGTGTGCGCCGGGTCTCCCCGCACACCGTCCCGATGCTCATGCCGAACGGCCCGTCCGCCAACGTCGGCCTGGAGGTCAACGCCCGGGCGGGCGTGCACACTCCGGTCAGCGCCTGCGCGTCCGGCGCCGAGGCCATCGGCTACGCCGTCGAGATGATCCGCAGCGGCCGTGCCGACGTGGTCGTCGCGGGCGGCACCGAGGCGGCGATCCACCCGCTGCCGATCGCCGCGTTCGCCAACATGATGGCGATGTCCAAGAACAACGAGAACCCCGAGCAGGCCTCGCGCCCCTACGACAAGGGCCGTGACGGCTTCGTCCTGGGCGAGGGCGCCGGCGTCGTCGTCCTGGAGTCCGCCGAGCACGCCGCCGCGCGCGGCGCCCGGGTCTACTGCGAGGTGCTGGGCCAGGGCCTGTCCGCGGACAGCCACCACATCGCGCAGCCGGAGCCGACCGGCCGCGGTGTCGCGGCGGCGGTGCAGAACCTGCTCGACAACACCGGGCTCGACACGACCGAGCTGGTGCACCTGAACGCGCACGCCACGTCCACCCCGCAGGGTGACACGGCCGAGCTGAAGGCCCTGCGCAAGGTGCTGGGCGACGACCTCGACCACATCGCGATCTCCGCGACCAAGTCGATGACCGGTCACCTGCTGGGCGGTGCGGGCGGTATCGAGACCGTCGCGACCGTGCTGGCGCTGTACCACCGGCTGGCCCCGCCGACGATCAACGTCGACGAGCTCGACGACGACATCGACGCGGACATCGTGCGCGGCGAGCCGCGCAAGCTGCCGGCCGACGGCCCGATCTCCGCGATCAACAACTCCTTCGGCTTCGGCGGCCACAACGTGACCCTCGCCTTCCGGAGCGTCTGACCCCGTACGTACGAAGGGCCCCGACCGGCAGCTGCCGGTCGGGGCCCTTCGCGTCGTCCGCGGGCGGCGGTGTCCTCAGACGACCTGGTGGAGCCAGCGCACCGGGGCCCCTTCGCCCGCGTAGCGGAAGGGCTCCAGTTCGTCGTCCCAGGGTTTGCCGAGCAGCTTGGCGATCTCCGCCTCCAGGTCCGTCTCGCCGCGGCCGGACCGGGCGAGGGCGGCGCGCAGCCGGTCCTCGGGGATCAGGATGTCGCCGTGCATGCCGGTGACGGCGTGGAAGATGCCGAGCTCCGGGGTGGAGCTGTAGCGCTCGCCCTCGGCGGTCGGACAGGGTTCGGCGGTCACCTCGAAGCGCAGCAGGTGCCAGCCGCGCAGTGCGGAGGCGAGCTTCGAGGCGGTGCCCGCCTCGGCCTGCCAGGAGAACTCGGCTCTCCAGGTGCCCGGGGAGGCGGGCTGCCTGATCCAGTCGAGGTTCACCCGCACCCCGAGCACGCCCGCAACAGCCCATTCCACGTGCGGGCAGAGCGCGCGCGGTGCGGAATGCACGTACAGAACTCCACGTGTCGTCACCGGGACCTCCAGTGTGGGACGAGGTCGGGAATAAACTCCAGAAAACGGACAGTATGTGACGTGATGTAATGTAACGGAAATTATTTGACATTGCGCAACGGGACCTGCGGCCGAAACGCCACGGGAAAAAGCTACCGTGCGTCAGGGGTCATGGTGTGACGTACGGTCGCTCCGAGGCCGGTAAACACAGAGCTTTCACTCAGCAGGACCCCCCGCACGACACGGGGGTGTCGAGGAGGGGACCATCCCATGCGCACCACCGCTCCGCGCAGCCGCGCGCGCCGGACCCTCGCGGGCGCGGGAGCGGCGGCCGTCCTGCTGGCCGGGGCGCTGACGGGGTGCGGGCCGGGCGGTCCGGGCGAGGAGGGCGAGCGCGGGGCGCAGGCCGCGCCGCGCTGGAACACCGCGCCCGCCTCGATCGCGGCGGTCGGCGACTCCATCACCCGCGGCTTCGACGCCTGTTCGGTCCTGGCCGACTGCCCCGAGGCCTCCTGGGCCACCGGAAACGATCCTGCGGTCCGGTCCCTGGCCGCGCGGCTGCTCGGGGAGGCCGAGGCGCCCGCCCGCAGCTGGAACCTCGCGGTGACCGGATCGCGGATGGCGGACCTGCCCGCGCAGCTGTCGCAGGCGGCCGCGCACAAGCCCGACCTGGTCACGGTCATGGTGGGCTCGAACGACGCCTGCCGGCCCACGGCTTCGTCGATGACTCCGGTGGCCGAGTTCCGGTCCGGTTTCGAGGCGGCCCTCGCGGGGCTGCGGGCCGCGACCCCCGCCACGCAGGTGTACGTCTCCAGCGTCCCGGACCTCCAGCGGCTGTGGGAGCAGGGCAAGGACGACCCGATGGTGCGCCGGATCTGGAGCCTCGGCATCTGCCAGTCGATGCTCGCCGATCCGCTGTCGGCGGGCTCGGGGGCGCAGGCCCGGCGCGAGCAGGTGCGGGCGCGGGTGGTCGAGTACAACGAGGTGCTGCGCGAGGTCTGCGCGAAGGACGCGCTGTGCCGCTACGACGGCGGAGCGGTCTTCCAGTACCCCTTCTCGACGGAGCAGTTGAGCCGCTGGGACTGGTTCCATCCGGGCAAGGACGGCCAGGCGCGGCTGGCGGAACTGGCGCACCGACAGGTGACGGCGGCGCAGCCGCCACGTTGACGCGACGGACCGGAGGCGAGTGTCAGGGCCCGCCTCCGGTCCAGTTTCAGGGGACGCGGCAGGGGTTATTTCCGGCCATTTCGTCCTTACGGCGTGTCGTGACGCTGTGTCACGAGATGTCGAGCGTGACCGTCAGCCGCGTGTCGCCGTGCGAGTGGCTGGCGCGGACCTCGTAGCTGCCGCCGATCCGCCGCCAGCCGCCCGTCTCCTCGTCCCAGATCTCGAAGGCCCGCTCGGGCAGGGCGATCTCGGCCTCGACGCTCTCGCCGGGGCCCGCCTCGACGCCCGCGAAGGCGGCCAGCCAGCTGGCCGGGCGCTCGAAGGCGTCGGCCTTGGGCGCCAGGTAGACCTGGACGGTCTCGCGGCCGGGCCGGGTGCCGGTGTTGGTGAGGCGGACCCGGGCCGTGGTGGCGGTGACCTCGAGGGACTCGTACGCCCAGTCGGTGTATCCGAGCCCGTGCCCGAAGGGGAAGGCGGGTAGGACGCCCTGCTGCTCGTAGGCCCGGTAGCCGATGAACAGCCCTTCCCGGTACTCCAGGCGCCCGTCCGCGGGCACGACCTCGGTGACGGGGGCGTCGGCGAACCGGGCCGGCCAGGTGGTGGGCAGCCGCCCGCCCGGCTCCGCGTCCCCGAGCAGTACGTCGGCCAGCGCGGCCCCGCCCTCCTGCCCGGGGAACCAGGTCAGCAGTACGGCGGCCACCTCCTCGCGCCACGGGAGCTCGACCGGGGAGCCGGCGTTGACGACGACCACGGTGTTCGGGTTGGCGGCGGCGACGGCGCGCACCAGGTCGTCCTGACGGCCCGGCAGGGACAGGTCCTTGCGGTCGAAGCCCTCGGACTCCACGCGGTCGGTGGTGGCGACGACCACGACGGCGGTGTCGGCGGCGCGGGCGGCCGCCACGGCCTCGGCGATCAGCTCGTCGGCGTCGCGCCGCGGGCCGAGGTGCAGCAGCGAGAACATGATCGCCTTGAGCGGCAGCGCGGTCATGTCGGGCACGTGGAAGGTCAGCGAGACCTCGACGGGCTCGCCCTCGGCGAGGTCGATCCGGGCGCGTTCGCTGGGGGCGCCGAAGAAGGCCTCGAAGGGGTCGGCCTCGTTGCCCATCTCCTGGACGCCCTCCCAGAGGGTCCGCCCTCCGACGGCGAGGGTGAAGGCGCCCAGCCCGCGGGTCCCGAAGGCGTGCTCGCCGCTCTCGCGCGGCAGGAAGGTGCCGGTGACCTCGATGGACGCCATCGTCTCGTACGCGGCGCCCGCGGGCAGGTCGTTGCCGATCCACTGGACCTGGCCGGACGGCAGGCTGCCCTCGCCGATGACGGCGCCGGAGGCGTCGCGGCAGACGGCGCGCAGCTCGAAGCCCTTGCCGGCGGGGGTGAGCTCCTCGGAGGGGTCGGCGCCGACGCAGTAGGTCAGCGCACCGTCCGGGAGGGCGGCGGTGAGGCCGTCGAGCGGGGAGACGGTCCGCTCGGGGAAGACGGTGGCGGAGCCGCCGCCGAGGATGCGGGCGTCGCGGGCCGCGGCGCCGAGGAGGGCGACGGTGCCGGCGGCGGCGTCGAGGGGCAGGGCGGCGCTCCGGCCGGCCACGGCCTCGTTGCGGACGAGGACGAAGCCGCGGGCGGCGAGCTCGCGGGCCAGCGCCTGGCCGTCGACCTCGGCGGGGGCCTCGGTGACGGCGGCGGGGGCGCCCTCCAGGATGCCGACGCGGGCGGCGAGGCGCAGCACGTTGCGCACGGCCTCGTCCACGGCGGACTCGGGGACCTCGCCGGCCCGGACGGCTTCGGCGAGGGCGGGTCCGTAGACGCTCTGCGGTCCGGGCATGGCCACGTCCATGCCGCCCTCGATGTCCCCGGCGGTGGAGCGGGCGGCCATCCAATCGGAGACGTTGCAGCCGTCGAAGCCCCATTCGCCGCGCAGCACCTCGTTGACCAGGTACCGGTGCTCGGTCATCGTCGTGCCGTTGACCCGGTTGTAGGCGGTCATGATGCCCCAGGGGTGGGCATTGGCGACGATGGCCTCGAAGGGGGCCAGGTACAGCTCGCGCAGCGGGCGCGGGGCGATGACGCTGTCGACGGTGAACCGCTCGGTCTCGGCGTCGTTGCCGACGAAGTGCTTGACCGTGGTGCCGACCCCGCCGTCCTGGACGCCGTTCACGTACCCGGCCCCGACCTCGCCGGTCAGGTAGGGGTCCTCGGAGTAGCACTCGAAGTGCCGGCCGCCGAGCGGGGAGCGGTGCAGGTTGACGGTGGGTGCGAGCAGGACGTGGACGCCCTTGCGGCGGGCCTCCTGGGCCAGCAGACGGCCGGCCCGGCGGGCGAGGGCCGGGTCCCAGGCCGCGGCGAGCGCGGTCGGGGAGGGCAGGGCGATGGACGGGTCGTCGGCGGTCCAGCGCACGCCGCGCACCCCGATGGGGCCGTCGGACATGACCAGGGACTTCAGGCCGATCTCGGGAACGGCGGGCAGGGACCACATGTCCTGGCCGGCCAGCAGACGGGTCTTGGTGTCGAGATCCAGCTTGCCGAGCGCCTCTTCTACGACGCTGTTGCGGACCTGATCGGCATCGGTCACGGCCGTGCCTCCTCGTTGAGTGCGGTGCGAGTGCGGTGCGAGTGCGGTGCCCCCATCGTGGACCTGTTGCCTGTAGAGCGGTAGGTCTCGTAATGTTTTCGTGATATTCGAATGTCGTACGGTGCTGAGGACAGGCGCGAACGGAAAGGGGTGCCGGGGCGATGGCCAGGGCGAGGAGCGAGGAACGGCGCGAGGACATCGTGCGCGCCGCGGTCGAGGTGATCGCGGAGCGCGGCTACCGGGGCGCATCGCTGGGCGCGGTGGCCGAGCGCGTCGGCCTGACCCAGCAGGGACTGCTGCACTACTTCCCGACGAAGGAGGCCCTGCTGGTCGCGGTGCTGCAAGAGCGCGACCGCTGGGACACGGGCGGCGGCTCACGGGCCTCGGCGGACACCTGGCGGCTCGACCTGCTGGCCTCGCTGGTGGAGTACAACGCCATGCGCCCGGGCATCGTGCAGACCTTCTCGGCGCTGCTGGGCGAGAGCGTGACCGACGGGCACCCGGCCCGGGAGTTCTTCACCGAGCGCTACGCGCAGGTCCGCGGTGAGATGGCGGCCGTCCTGCGCGCCGAGTTCGGCGAGCGCCTCCCCTCGGGCCTCACCCCGGAACAGGCGGCCCCGCTGCTGACGGCGGTCATGGACGGCCTCCAGTACCAGTGGCTCCTCGCCCCCGAAGAGGTGGACATGCCCGCGGCGTTCCGCTCGTTCCTGACCTTGCTGCGGGGCCCTGCCGGGAGTTGACGCGCGGCCCTAGGCTGAGTCGGGTGAAGATCGCCGCAGCGCAGCTGACCTGCATACCCGCCGATGTCCGCGCGAACACCGCACGGGCCGCCGAACTCGCCGTACGGGCCCGTGAACAGGGCGCCGGGCTCGTGGTGTTCCCCGAGCTCGCGCTCACCGGCTACGAGCTGGACGCGCTCGCCGCCGACCCCGGGCTGTGGACGGCCGCCGACGACCCGCGGCTGGATCCGCTGCGCTCCGCCGGCGTCGCCACCGCCGTCAACGTCGCCGTCCCCGCCGGGGACGGGCGCCCCGCCATCGCGACGCTGGTCCACGACGCGGACGGCGCGCACGTGACCACCTACCTGAAGCAGCACCTCTACGGGCACGAGCAGGACGTCTTCAGCCCCGGGCGGGCCGAGGGGCGGTTCGAACTCGGCGGGATCCGCTTCTCGTTGGGCATCTGCTACGACAACCACTTCCCCGACCTGTCCGGCCGGGGCGCCGCCGACGGCTGCCGGGTGCACCTCGCCTCGTCCCTGTACGGGACGGGCGACGGCGTCCGCCAGCGGGTGGCCGTGCACACCGGGATCGCCGAGCAGCACGGCCTGTACGTCGTCCTCGCCAACCACGTCGGCCCGGCGGGCCCGTGGACCGGCTGCGGCGGCGCGGCCGTGTGGGCCCCGGGCGGCGGGCTGCTGGCCGAGGCGGACGACCGGACGCCGTCGGTGGTGGCCGCCGAGGTCGGCGCCACCACCTGACGGCCCGGGTCAGGCGGGCTCGGGCACCCGCGCGTGGTGGCCCTGCCGCGGGGTGTCCAGGTCCGGGAGCTGCGGCGGGGCGGGCTTGCGGTCCGACATCAGGGCCGTCACCACGATGGCGAGGGCCGCCGCCGTGTACACGCCGGTCCAGAACACCCAGCCGCCGGGCGGGGCCCAGTGCGCGTGGGTCGCCAGCCACGAACCCTTGGTGCCGACCGTGAAGCGGCGCAGCACCCAGTAGAACGCCGCCCCGTTGGCCAGCGCGAGGCCGGCCACGGAGAAGCCGACCAGCCGCCGCCACGGGAAGCCCCGCTCGGAGGCGCGCGTGGCGCAGATCAGCACGGCCATCAGCGGCAGGCCGACGGCGAAGGGCAGCAGGTAGCGGCCCTGCCACACCATGCCGATCCGCTCCGCCTCGGAGGCCTGGGCCGCCACCGGGACCAGCACGATCGCGGCCAGCATGCCGAACATCGCCAGCAGGTCGCGCTTGCGCCCGTAGATCAGGGCCAGCGCGGCCAGCGTCGCGAGCACCGCCATCCACACCAGGTACGTGAAGGCCGGGGCCGGGGTGTCCAGCCAGCCGAAGAACCCGAGCATCTGCTTGATGTACCAGTCGGTGTTGCCCATGGTGCGTTTGGCCGCCACGCCCGCGGTGAGCGAGTCGGGGATGTTTATCTTCGAGTTGTCGGGGTGCTTCGCCGCCCAGTACAGCGCCCCGGCCGTGGCCAGGCCCAGCAGGCCCGTCCACATCCACAGGGCCTTGCGGCGCAGCACCGAGCCGAGCACTCCGCGCCGCTGCGTCAGCAGCAGGCAGAAGACGACGGCCCCGGCGAACCAGATCAGGCCGAGCGGCCGGATGTTGATCAGTACGAGTCCGCCGATGCCCAGCCGGGCGAGCCGGCGGTTCAGCAGCCGTGGATCGGGCGAGAGCACGATCGCCAGCAGGGCCGTCCACACCAGGATCCCGGCGGCGATCTCACCGCCGCTGGGGTTGACCATGCCGGCCATGTACAGGGTCATGGGCGTGGCCGCGGCGAGCACGCCGAGCACCGCCAGCGAGCGCCGGCGCCATTCGGCGGCCGTGACCACCGCGCTGGCCAGCAGCGCCGAGCAGAGCAGCGCCGACACGAAGCGCATCAGGTACAGCCCCTTGGGGCCGTCGACCAGCAGGCTCGGCCAGCCGGTCGCCAGGTAGTACGCCGGGTGGTAGCGGCCGGCCGCCGTGGTGGTCTGCACGATCTCCTGGGCGTTCCCGAGCGAGGGCGCGCAGGACGCGGGCCTCGACTGGCGCCAGGAGTAGCACTCGTGCACCGTGGGCAGGTTGCCGTACCACCGCGGGAGGTCCACCCCGGTCTCGGCGAACTGCCCCTCGATGCCCGCCACCGTGTGCGGAACCATCACCTGGGGTCCGCCGATCTGGCCCCTGGCGACGGCCGCGGCACGGATGAAGTGCGCGTGCTCGTCGGGGGAGCTGCCGAGGGGGCTGGCCGCGGACCAGGAGCCCGCGAGCGTGAAGAACAGCGCGAACGAGATCAGCCAGAGCCGCTTGGGTGTTCTGGCCGACCAGTCGGCCAACCGCGTCAGTGCGGGGATCATCGGTTCCCTCGAGTCATCGGATGAAGCTCAGCCAGCTCTGGTCGCCGTCCTTGGAGCAGGTGCCGCCGGGCGCGTACTTCGGGCAGCTCCCGTCCTGCTCCGTGATGGTGTGCGAGACCCAGGGCAGAATGCGGTAGGTGTTCTCCTTGGCCGGCATGTAGCGGTCGGCCATCGAGGAGGAGACGGTGCCGAGGAGCAGCAGCAGGGCGCACAGCGCTCCGATCACCGCCCCTTCGCGGGCCGGGAACCCGGTGCCCGCCGTACTGCCCGCGGAGCCGCCGGCCGCACCGGCCGCGACCTCCGCCTCCGCCTTGCGCGCGGCCATCCGCTGCGAGACCAGGTGGGCGACGAGCGCGCACAGCAGCAGCCCGCAGTAGAGCAGCTGGTTGTTGGTGCGGGTGTAGAGCTGGACGGTCTGCGTCTCGTACATGTGCGAGGCGATGTACATGCGCATCACCCACGCGCTGATGAACATGGCCGCGATGGTGACCACCATCGGCTTGCGGATGCCCAGCCAGATCGCGGCGCCCAGGCACACGAAGGTGACCAGCGCGAACAGCCCGACCCCGCCGTACTCGCCGGGCGGCGGCCAGTCCCCCACCTTGCCGGGCATGTCGGTGCGCCACATGAGGTAGTACGCCGGGTCGGTGAAGTTGTCGAACCGGAAGTTGTAGTCCTTGGTGGTCTGGCCCTCGGTCAGCATGACCATCAGGTAGCGCCCCGCGACCACGAGGAAGGCCGCCAGGGTGGTGCCGAGGAAGGCCGCGCCCTTGAGGCGGCCGAGCCGTCCGCTCCGCCACGGGAAGTAGAGCAGCGCGGCGAAGAACACGCCGGCCGCGCTCCACAGGAACCAGCCCGAGTAGGTGAGGAACATCAGGCCGAGCAGCGCACCGAACCCGGCGCCCTTGACCAGCAGCGGCCGCCAGCCCTGTACGGCGCTGCGGCTCAGCGACACCACCAGCGCCACCAGGACCGGCACGAGCAGCACGAGGACGGTCTGGCTGTACGGCTTGTAGGCGTCGATCAGCGCGAAGGCCGGGGCCACGCCGAAGGCGAGGGCGCGGACCGGGCTGAGCAGCATGCGCCAGCACAGGTAGACCAGCGGCCCGAAGGCGGCGGCGCCCAGGATCTGGAGGTCCTTGAAGGCGTACGCGGTGTTGCCGCCGCGGAACCACTCGGCGTAGTGGCCGAGGGTGTAGAGGGGGGCCGGCGGGTAGACCGGGGAGCCCGAGGGGCGGCCGTTGGCGACCGCGTTGGCCCACTCTACGATGCGGCCGCTGTCGCCGTTGAGGCCGAACATCGGCCAGGGCGTGCCGTGCAGGGCCACGACCGCGCCGGCGGCGACGAAGCCGCTGGCCAGACCGGCGATGGCGGCTGCGGCGATCCGGGCGGCCAGGTCGAAGTGCCGGCCCTTGCGCAGCCGCAGCGCCAGCGCCACGGCGGCGATGAACAGCAGCCCGACGAGCGCGAACCGCAGCTGGATCGCGGCGAGGCCGCTGACCTGCGCGATCCGGTCCAGCGGGTCGAGCTTGAAGCCGCGGGCCAGCAGCGGGAGCACGAGGGCCGCGGCGAACGCGACGACGGCCTCGAGGAGCAGGAGCGTGCCGCGGGAGCCCGGCCTGCGCCGGACGGCCGGTATCGGGCGGGCGGACGCGGCCGGTCCGCCCGGGGGCAGCACGGTCGCGGTGCCCTCGGTACTGACTGTCACTGCTGTGTCCCTACTGCTGGTCGGTCCTCGGCCCGACGGCCGGTCGTTGCTCGGCAAGCCGCTGCCCGGCCCCGGCCCCGCCGAAGCTCCGGGCCAGGGCGAACTCAAGGGCAGTGAGAGACAGCCTTGGCACTTGCTGCCATGCATACTACGGGCCCACCGGGGGTAGAGGGGGGCCCGGAACCGAGGACCGGGGCCTACGCCGAATCCGGAAGAAGGTGCTTCGCACCCCATTGCCCCAGGGATTCCAGGGCCGCGTTCAGTTCCTGGCCCAGCGGGGTCAAGGAGTACTCGACCCGGGGCGGGATCTCGTCGAAGACCTCGCGGTGCACGATGCCGTCCGCCTCCAGCTCGCGCAGCTGCGCGGCGAGCACCTTCTCCGAGACGCCCGGGACCAGCCGGCGCAGTTCGCCGAAGCGGCGCGGGCACTGCTCCAGCTCCCACAGGAGCGAGACCTTCCATTTCCCGTCGATCACGGACATCGCCGCGGCGATCCCGCAGTGATCCGCTCCGGGCCTCCGTGCCACCGCCATCGCGCACCCCTCCCACCTGCTCGCTCACCTCGGGGTAACCACCCACTCCAAGGTGCGTACTTGAGTGCCTCACGGCCTGCCACCAGGCTAAACGTCATGACCGACACCGCACCTCGCAACGCGCTCACCCTGCTCGGCCTCGGCGACATGGGCACCGCCCTGGCCCGCACCTGGCTCGCCGCCGGGCACCACCTCACCGTCTGGAACCGCACCGCCGCCAAGGCCGGTCCGCTCACCGCCCAAGGCGCCGTCGCCGCCGCGACCCCCGCCGAGGCGGTGGCCGCGAACCGGCTCGTCGTGGTCTGCCTGCTGGACGACCCCAGCGTCGGCTCCGCCCTGGACGGCGTCGACCTGACCGGCAAGGACCTCGTCAACCTCACCACCGGCACCCCGGCCGAGGGCCGGGCGCGGGCCGCGTGGGCCAAGGAGCGCGGGGCCCGGTTCGTCGACGCCGGCATCATGGCCACCCCGTCGATGATCGGGGCCCCGGAGAGCGGCGGCTACGTCTTCTACAGCGGCTCGCGCGGGCTCTTCGACGCCCACCGGGCCGTCCTGGAGGTTCCGGCCGGCGCCCGGTTCGTCGGCGAGGACCCCGGCCACGCCGCGCTGCACGACGTGGCGCTGCTCAGCGCGATGTACGGGATGTTCGCGGGCATCTCGCACGCCTACGCGCTGATCGAGGGCGAGGACATCCCCGCGCGGGACCTGGCCCCGCTGCTGTCCGAGTGGCTCGGCGCGATGGGCTTCTTCGTCGGCAACGCCGCCGAGCGGCTGGACTCGCGGGACTTCACCACCGGGGTGGTGTCCAACCTGGCCATGCAGGTCGCCGCGAGCGGCACCCTGCTGCGCACCGCCGAGCAGCAGGGGGTCAGCGCCGAGCTGATCTCCCCGTACCTGGAGCTGATGCGCCGCAGGCTGGCCGCCGACCCGGCCGGGCACGGGGCTGAGGACACCGCGGGGGCGATCACCCTGCTGCGGCGCGCCTGACCGCGGGTGCGACCGCGGGCGCGACCGCGCGTGCGACCGCGCGTGCGGGGGCCGGCTACGAGTAGGCGGGCGGCGGCGGTCCGAAACCTCCGGCCGCCGCTCCGGGCCCGGCCGCGGGCAGGGCCCCGGATCCGGCTCCGGCCCCGTTCTCCGTGCGCGGGGCCTCGCCGGCCCCCGTCAGGTCCCGTGCCATCAGCGTGGCGCCGGCCACCGCGCCCGGCATCAGGAACACCGCGACCAGCGGGACCAGGAACGCGAGCACCAGCGGCACCCCGAAGCCCAGCACCAGCATCCGCCGCGACCGCAGCAGCGCCAGCCGCTCGGGCAGGTCCACCTTGCGCCGCTGGAGGGCGACGGCGGTGAGCTCCTGGGTCAGGAAGAAGCCGGAGACGCAGAAGCCGAGGACCGGTACCACGGTCTGCCCGACCAGCGGGATGAAACCGAGGGCGAAGAGCAGGATCCCGAACAGCAGCACCCGGCCGAGCACCTTGACGCTGTCCCGGGCCGAGACCCACAGCTCGCGCCAGAGCGGAAGCCCTGACTCGGGGACGTCGCCGCCCTCGCTGCGGTCGACCTGCTCCGAGAGGGACTCGTAGAAGGGCTGGCCGACCAGCAGGGTCACGGCCGTGAAGGTGATGACGGAGAGGAAGAGGCCGAGCCCGAAGACCAGCCCGGTCAGGAAGCCCCGCAGCAGCCCGGTCCACGGCGAGGACCAGCCGTCGGCGAAGGGGGTGACCCAGGCGGCGAAGTCGTCGGCGCCGTAGCCGAGCCCGATCAGCGCGCCGGCGTACAGGGCGAGCGACACCAGCCCGGGCAGCAGCCCGAATCCCAGCCACCGCCCGTGCCGCAGCACCCACCGCTGTCCGGCCAGCAGATACCGGAATCCCCCCGCAAGATCACGCATGGCGCCAGTCTACGACGAAGGCCGCACCCCGGATCGGGGTGCGGCCCTCGGCTGAGCGGTGCCGGATCAGACGGCGAGCTCGACGGTGATGTTGCCGCGGGTGGCCTTGGAGTACGGGCAGACCTCGTGGGCCTTCTCGATGAGCTCCTTGGCGGTGGCGGCGTCCACGTTCGGGATCACGGCGGAGATCTTGACGATCAGGCCGAAGCCCTCGTCGTTCTTGCCGATGCCGACCTCGGCGGTGACCGTGGAGCCGGAGATGTCGGCGTTCACGTTCTTCGCGACGACACCCAGGGCGCCCTGGAAGCAGGCGCTGTAGCCGGCGGCGAACAGCTGCTCCGGGTTGGTGCCGGCGCCGCTGCCGCCGAGCTCCTTCGGCGGGTTCACGACGACGTCGAGCTGGCCGTCGTTGGTGGCGACGCGGCCGTCACGGCCGTTCTCGGCGGTGGCGACAGCGGTGTACGCGACGTCGGACTGCGTGATGGACATGAAGAAAATCCTCCAGGTGAATCGCCGTGACTCGCGCCCACGACCACAGCGGTGTGGGGTGAGCCTAACCGGTGAAGGAAACGATCATCTTCCCGGTGTTGTCGCCGCGCAGCATGCCGAGGAAGGCGGAGGCCGCGTTCTCGACGCCGTCGACGACCGTCTCGTCGTAGCGGAGTTCGCCGGAGCGCAGCCAGCCGGCGACGTCCTGGACGAACTGCGGCTGGAGGCCGGCGTGGTCGTTGACGAGGATGCCCTGCAGGCGCAGGCGCTTGCCGATGACCTGCATCAGGTTGCGCGGGCCGGGGGCGGCCTCGGTGTCGTTGTAGTGGGCGATCGCGCCGCACAGGGTGGCGCGGCCCTTCACGTTCAGGGAGGAGATCGCGGCCTCCAGGTGGTCCCCGCCGACGTTGTCGAAGTAGACGTCGATGCCCTCGGGGGCGGCCTCGCGCAGCTGCTCGGCGACCGGGCCGTTCTTGTAGTTGAAGGCGGCGTCGAAGCCGTACTTCTCCGTGAGGAGCGTCACCTTCTCGTCGGAGCCTGCGGAGCCGATCACCCGGGACGCGCCCTTGATCTTCGCGAACTGGCCCACGAGGCTGCCGACCGCTCCCGCCGCGCCGGACACGAAAACGGCGTCGCCCTCCTCGAAGGAGGCGACCTCGAAGAGGCCGGCGTAGGCGGTCAGGCCCGGCATGCCGAGCACGCCGAGGTAGGCGGAGAGCGGGGCGAGCGAGCCGTCCACCTTGGTGGCGTGCTTCGCGTCGAGCTCCGCGTACTCGCGCCAGCCCAGGCCGTGCAGGACGTGGTCGCCGACCGAGAAGCCCTCGGCGGCGGAGGCGACGACCTCGCCGACCGCTCCGCCGTCCATCGGCCGGTCGAGCTGGAAGGGCGGGACGTACGACTTCACGTCGTTCATCCGGCCGCGCATGTAGGGGTCCACGGACATGTGGAGGTTGCGCACGAGGATCCGGCCGGGGGCGGGCTCTGCGGATACGGGGACCTCGCGCAGGGCGAAGTCCTCGGCGACGGGCCAGCCCTGCGGGCGACGGACGAGGTGCCACTCGCGGCTGACGGCAGGGATCTGGGACATGCGGCGCTCCTGGTAGAACGGAATTGCTTCACTAGGTGAAACAACCATGCGCCTGGATATTTCATGTTGTCAAGTAAATGGGTACGCTGGTTCCATGCCCAGTCGTCGCGTAGACCCAGTGACCGTCGAGGTCGTCGAACTCATCGGCGACGTCGTGGCCCGCTACCACATGGAGTACGAGCACGCGGCCGCCAGCCACCAGCTGACCGGCGCCCAGGCCCGGGTGCTGAACCTGCTGGCGCTGGAGCCGCTGCCGATGCGCCGGATCGCCCAGAAGCTGAGGTGCGAGCCCTCGAACGTGACCGGCATCGTGGACCGGCTGGAGACCCGCGGCCTGGTCGAGCGCCGCCCGGACCCCGCCGACCGGCGGGTCAAGCTGGCGGCCCCGACCGAGGAGGGCGTGCAGACCGCGGACCGGCTGCGCGAGTCGCTGGACTTCGCCCGCGAACCGCTGGCCGGCCTGTCGGCGGAGGAGCGGACGGCCCTGCGGGACCTGCTCAGGCGGATGCTGGGCTAGGCCTGGTCACCCCGGCCCTGTTCGCCCCGGTGCTAGTCACCCCAGCACAGGAAGCCCAGGAAGCCGCAGTCCTTGGTGGGGGTGGGCGCCGGCGGGGGCGGGGGCGGGGGCGTTGCGGATCCGCTCGGCGTCTGCTGTCCCGACGCGGTGGGCTTCACGGAGCCCCGCGGACTGGGGGTACCGGAGGCCGGCCCCGACGCCGTGGGCGCGGGGGCGGACGACGGGGGCTCCGGCTGCGCGGCTCCCCCGGCTCCCTGCGCGGGCGCGCCCGTCTTCGCGGCGGGCCCGGTGGCCTTGGCGGCTCCGGAGGCCTTGCCCGAGGCGGCGGGCTCGGGGGCGCGCGGAGTCGAGGCGTCCGGCAGCGGCGCGGGCTGCTGGGGGCCGTCGTCGGTCAGCACCACCGTGGCGGCCCGGTCGCTGCGCTGCCCGTCCGTGGCCATCCTGGCCACGGCCAGGGTGCCGGCGGTCGCGATCAGCAGCCCCAGCCCCATGGTCAGCACGGTCCGGCGGCGCCTGCGGTGGGTGGCGCGGCGGCGCGCACCGGGCCGCCGCTCGTTCGGCGCGGACAGCACGACGAGCGAGTCGGCGTACACCTCGGCCGTGGTCCGCGGAGCGCGCTCGGGCTCGTACCCGGCCACCGCGGCGGCGGGCGCGGCGGGCGGCGCGGGCATCAGGTATTCGGCCGGGGTTCCGCACCCGGCGCACGCCAGTGCGCCGTTGAGGTGCCTCCGACAAGCGGGGCAGTAGTCCATAGCGCCCGCAGGCTACGTGGTCCCCGGCAACATCCGGATCCCGCAAACGTAAGGATCCTGTGTGGAATCGTGGACTCCGTGACAGCGAACCCCCCTGCGGGCACCCCGGGACCCTTCGGGCCGGCCGCCTTCCAGCTGGTGCTGCTGCGCCGGATGGCGGACTTCCAGCCGGACCTCGCCGACGAGGCCCGGCGGCGGCTCGGCGCCTCGCTCGCGGAGCAGCGCGAGGCGAACAAGCGCTGGCAGGCCATGGTGCGGTCGCCGCGGTCCCGCGGAGCCCTGGCCCGCTACCGCTCGGTGCTCGGCCCGCCGGAGTCGGCCGGGCCCCGCCGGATCGGGGACCTGGAGTGCGAGGCCCTGCTGTGGCCGGTGCCGCTCTGGCCGGACCTGCGCTTCGAGGTGCTGGCCGCGCCGGACGGAGCGGTGTGGAACGAGTGGCTGGTACGGGCCCCGGGCGCGGGGGGACCCGTACTGGAGTCGGCGGACGACCTGCGGCCCTGGTCGGCGACGGTGGACGAGGTGGCGCGGGCCTTCGCGCCGGTGCGGCCGATGGAGGGCACCGCGCCGACCCGCTGGCGCCTCGCGTTCACCGCCGGGGGCAGGCCCCGCGTGGCGGAGTTCACGTACGGCCTGCTCCAGCGGGTCGCCGTGGCCGACGGCTAGCGGCTAGGTGGCGAGGAAGGCGCGGACGCCCGCCGAGGTCGCGTCGTCGCCGAGCAGGTCGTTGTGCTTGAGGCAGCCGACCGGCGTGTTGGCGGCTCCGGTCAGCGGGACGCTGTCGTCCGGATTGACCACCTCGTCACAGTTCGACCAGAAGGTGGCGTACGCGACCGCGCCCGGGGTCTCGTCCCCGCCGTTCAGGTTCTTCACCACGTACGAGCCGGGTGTCATGTCCCGGCACGCCTGGTCCCACAGGGCGCAGGCCCAGGCGGTGGAGGTGCCGCGGTTGGGCCCGGCCAGGGAGACCCAGCGGTCCACGGTGGCCTGACCGCCGCCGAACTTCACGTACCAGCGGCTGACCAGCGAGCCGAAGGAGTGCGCGACGACGTCGACCTTGGCGGCGCCGGTCTGCCGGCGGACCTCCTCGACGTACGCGCCGAACCGCCCGGCGAGGACCTCGTTGACCGACTGGTGGGTGTCGTAGCCCCAGGAGAAGAGCTCCGAGTCGGCGTACCCGGCGGCCCGCAGGTCCGCGCGCAGGCTCCCCCAGACCCCCGGATCGGCGTTGTAGCCGTGCACGAAGATCACCGGATTGCGCGATGACGCCTGATCAGGGGCGGGGGCCGTACCCCGGTCGGCGGCATGGGCGGAGAGGGGCGCCAGCAGCGCCAGGCAGAGTGTCAGGAGTGCCAGCAGTCTCTGGCGGGCCGTCAGCATCGGGTCCCCTTTACCTTGTTACGGGCGAGTAGCGCGTGCGGTGCGCGCATGCTGCTGCCTGTCGGTACAGAAATCCACCCCCATGCAGGCGCGGAACGGCGCGCGGCACCCCCCGGCCGGAGCAGCTCAACGGGCGGTAAGTCCGAAATATCCGGGATGATATGAAAAGTGACCGGCACCCCGCCGGTCCTCTTGCGTCAGCGCTCTCGGGAGGATCTGCCGTGACCGTCAGTCTTGAGCAGTTGCGCCGCTGCCACGTCGCCGTCGACCTGGGGGCGGCCCGGACCCGCGTGTACGTCAAGGGCGCCGGCCTCGTGGTCGACGAGCCCAGCGTCGCCGCGGTGAACACCCGGACCGGCGCGCTCATCGCCGTCGGGACGTTCGCCGAGCGGATGACCGGCCGCACGCCCGACTACATCCGTGTCGTACGCCCCGTCTCCGGCGGCACCGTCGTCGACATCGAGATGGCCCAGCGGATGCTGCGCCACCTCCTCGGCGAGAAGCTGCGGCGCGCCCTGCGCCGCAAGCCGCGGCTGCGGGCCGCCGCCTGCACCCCGCACGACGCCGACCCGCTGGCCCAGCGGGCCGCCGTGGAGACCCTCGTGGGACTCGGCGCCCGGCGTGTCGAACTGGTCGACACCCTGATCGCGGCGGCCGTCGGCTGCGGACTGCCGGTGGAGCAGCCGACCGCGACGATGATCATGGTGTGCGGGGCCGCGGCGACCCAGGTCGCCGTCCTGTCCCTCGGCTCGATCGTCACCGCCGAGCGGATCCCCGTCGGCGGCGAGGCCATCGACCACGCGGTGGTCCAGCACCTGCGCCACGCGCACGAGCTGATGCTGCCCAGCCAGGCCGTCCGGCCGCTCCAGCTGGCCCTGCACGGCAACGGCATCACCGCCGAAGGCCCCGCCTCCACCCTCATCCACGGCCGCGACGTGGCCACCGGACTGGCCCGCTCCGTCCACGTGGACACCGCGGCCGTGCGCGACGCCATCCACACCCCGCTGACCGCCGTCCTCGACGGCATCGGCAAGGTGCTGCGGGACTGCCCGCCGGACCTGGTCGCGGACCTGACGGACCGAGGGATCATGATGGTGGGCGGCAGCGCCCTGCTGCCCGGCCTCGACCAGATGCTCCGCGACGCGACCGGAATGCCCGTGGCCATCGCGGAACGGCCGGACGTGTGCGCCGTGCTCGGACTCGGCGCCATGCTGGAAGGCAAGATCGCCCCCATGGTTCTCAACCCGCTGGCCGAATGACGTACCCCGAGCCGGAGCAGCCGAGTCTTCCCGTACTGCTGGAGGCGGTGCTCAGCGTCGGCTCCGAGCTGGAGCTGCACTCCACCCTCCAGCACATCGTGGAATCCGCGGCCGAGCTCTGCACGGCGCGCTACGGAGCGCTCGGGGTCGTCGACCCCGAGCGCTCCCGGCTGACCGAACTGTTCACCACGGGACTGACCGACGCGGAGCGCGCCGCGATCCCGCACCTGCCGGACGGCCGCTCCGGCCTGCTCGGAGCGCTGATCAGCGACCCTCGCCCGCTCCTGCTCGACGACCTCGCCCAGGACCCCCGGTCGGCCGGATTCCCGCCCGGCCACCCGCCCATGCGCAGCTTCCTGGGCGTGCCGATCCGCGTGCACACCGAGGTCTTCGGCAACCTCTACCTCACCGAGAAGCGCGGCGGCGGCCCCTTCACGGACACCGACCTCTCGCTGCTGCGCGTCCTGGCCTCGCAGGCGGGCATAGCGATCGGCAACTCCCGGCTCTACGAGACCGCCCGCCGCCGGGAGCGCTGGATCGAGGGCGCCGCCGCCGTGACCACCACCCTGCTGGCCGGGCGCCCCGCTGCGGACGCGCTGATGTGCGTCGCCGAACGGGCCCGGCTGCTCGCGGACGCGGCCGCCGGGGTGGTGCTCCAGCCGACCCCGGAGGGCGGCATGGAAATCGTGGCCGCCTCCACCCACGGGGACCCCGGGGACCTGGTGGGGACGGCGATCGCCCCCGGCTCGCCCGTACTGGAGCAGCTGCTGGGCGGCGAGGCGGTGTTCATAGAGGACTCGGCCACCGACCCCCGGATGACCACGCACGTCCGGGAGCGGTTCGGGCCGAGCATGATGCTCCCGCTCCAGAGCGGCGGCCAGCTGATCGGCACCCTGGCCCTGCCGCGCGACCGGGGCGGCCGCCCGTACGATGCCGTGGACCGGCTGCTGGCCTCGCAGTTCGCCTCCCAGGCGGCGCTGGCGCTCGTCCTCGCGGACGCGCAGCACGACCGGGAGCAGCTGGCGGTGTACGAGGACCGCGACCGCATCGCCCGGGACCTGCACGACCTGGTGGTACAGCGGCTGTTCGCGACCGAGATGATGCTGGAGAGCACCCGGCGGCGCTCCTCCAACGCCCCCTCCGGCGATCTGGTGGGGGACGAGCTCGGCCTGGCCGTCGACGAACTGGACTCCACCATCCAGGAGGTCCGGACGGCCATCTTCGCCCTCCAGCAGCCGCCGACCGACGCCCCGACGACGCTTCGGGGGCGGGTGCTGCGCGAGACGGGCGGCGCGGCGGTGCTGCTCGGCTTCCAGCCGTCGGTGAAGTTCGTGGGAGCGGTGGACGCGCTGCTCCCGGAGCCGGTGGCGGGCGACCTGCTGTCCGCGCTGCGCGGCGCGCTGGCCGCGGCGCACCGGCGCGGCGACGTCACCTCCATCGACGTGGAGATCGACGCGACGCCGACGGGGGTCCGGCTGACGGTGGCGGACGACGGGCGCGGGGAGTCGGGGGCGCGGGGGACGACGCTGACGTGGACCTCGGCGCTGTAGCCCTCCCGGGCGGGGTAACGGTCCGGGCCCGGCTGCGCCGGGGGCGAGCCGGCTGCGCCTCGGCCGCGCTGGCTCCGCCGGGGCGGGGGCGGCTGCGCCGGGGGCCGGGTCGGCTGCGCCGGGGCTGGGGCCGCTGCGCCGGGGCTGGGGCCGCTGCCCCGGGGCGGGATCGGCTTGCGCCGAGGCCGGGTCGGGCGGCTGCGCCGGAGCCAAGTGGGCTTGCACAGGGGCAGGTCGGCTGCGCCGGGCCGGGTCGGCTGCGCCGGAGCCGGGCCGTTGCTGCGTCGGGCTTTGGGGGACGGGGACGGGGTGGGGTGTTGGCCGGGACTCATGATTTATGGCGCCCTGTCCTGATTGAGGGGCGCGGGGATCTACCGCGCCAACAAATCACGTTTTACGTCCCGGACAACACCCCACCCCGTCCCCGTCACCGGGGCTACGGAGGGGGTGGCCTCGTGGCGGCGCGGAGGGCGATGCGGGTGTTGGACTGGGCGACGCCGGCCTCGCGCTTCAGGCGGCGCAGCAGGGCGTCGAGGGCGGCCGGGTCGGCGGCCCGGGCGCGTACGAGGTAGTCGTGCTCGCCCGTCACGTGGACCACCTCGGTGATCCCGGAGAGCTTGCCGGCCTGCCGTTCGAACTCCTCGTTCGTGGTGTCCTGGCGCAGGGTGACGTCGATGAACACCACCAGCCCGCCCGCGGTGTCGGCGGCCGGATCCACCACGACCGTGAAGGCGCGGATCACGCCGTCCCTGCGCATCCGGCGCACCCGGTCGGCGGTGGCGTTGGCGCTGAGGCCCACGCGGACACCGAGGTCGCGGTAGGAGATCCGCGCATCCTGCTGGAGGATCCCGAGGATTTCCCTGTCTAGGCGGTCCATACCACGATTCTCGCAGTCGTGGCCGATATTCGTGCCCGTCCGGCGGTCCGCGGGCCGGACCCTCCCCCCATGGACGAACTGATGACACCGGCCCTGGCGGGCGCGGTCGCGGGCCTGGGCGTGGCGATGCCGATGGGTGCGATGAGCGTGCTGCTGCTCCAGGAGGCGATGCGGCACCGCCGGACCGCGGTGGCCGCCGCCGCGGGCATCGCGGTGGTCGACCTCGGCTACGCGGCCCTGGCCACGGCCCTGGGACCGTGGGTGGCCTCCCGCGTCTCCCCCGTCGAGGCCTGGGTCCGGCTGGTCTCCGCCCTGATCCTCCTGGCCATCGCGGCTCACGGCCTCGCCAACTCCCGCCGGAATCCGACATCGTCAACCCTCCCGGAGCCGCGCCCCGGGCCCCAACCGCCGACGAAGCCCAACGCAGCCCCGCCGGCGATGGAGGCGAACCCCCGGTCGGGGTACGGCCGGCCGGGTAGGGCCTTTGCTCGGTATGTCGGGCTTACCGCGGTCAATCCCACCACCGCCCTCTACTTCGCCGCGCTCACGACCGCCCAGGGCCAGGCCCTCGGCACCGGCGCGGCCGGTGCCGCCTTCCTCGTCGGTGTGGGCGCCGCCTCGCTCCTCTGGCAGCAGGCCCTCGTCGCGCTCGGCGCCCTCGCGGGCAGCCGGATCTCCGCCGCCGCCCGCGCCTGGACCTTCCGCCTCGGCTACGGCCTGGTCGCCGCGTACGCGGTCAAAATCGCCCTGCCCCTCCCGTGAACGCAGCCCCTAGGGTGGCCCCGTGACGATCCGCCTCTCGGCCCGCGCGGCCATCGCCTCCGTGACCGACCCCGGCAGCTTCACCGAACTCCCCGCGCCCCCACGGGAATCACCGGCCGACGGTCCCCTGGCCTGGGCCGGGTACGACGACTCGCGCGCCCGCGCCGAGGCCCGGACCGGCGAGCGGGAGTCCGTCGTCACCGGGACCGCCCGGATCGACGGCCGCGAAGCCGTCGTCATCTCCTTCGAGTTCGGCTTCCTCGGCGGTTCGCTCGGCGAGCGCACCGGGGACCGGCTCGAAGCCGCGTACACCCACGCCCGCGACTTCCGCCTCCCGCTCGTCTCCCTGATCGCCACCGGCGGCTCCCGGATGCAGGAGGGGATGCTCGCGCTGACCCAGCTCCAGCGCGTGGCCCGCCAGTGCGTGCTGACCCGGGCCGCCGGGCTCCCCCAGATCGCCGTGCTGCGCGATCCGACCACCGGCGGCGGCTGGGCCACGCTCGGCGCCGGGGCGGACGTGGTGCTCGCGCTGCCCGGGGCCCAGGTCGGCTTCGCCGGGTCCCGGGTGCGGCCGGCGGACGCGGACCCGGCCGCGTACTGCGCCGAGGGCCAGTTCGCGGCCGGCCACGTGGACGCCGTCGTGCCGCCGACCGAGCTCCCCGACACCCTGTCCGACTGGCTCCGCGTACTGTCCGCGCCCCGCCCCGACGGCCCCGTCGAGCCCCCGGCCGCCCTGGCCCGCGTCACGGAACCCGCCACGGGCTGGGACGCGGTCCTCCGGGCCCGCCACCCGGACCGGCCGCGCGCCGAGGCCTACCTGGACGCGTACTTCACCCTGCGGCTGCCCCTCTCGGGGGACCGGGCGGGCGGTACGGACCCCGGGATGCTGTGCGGCTTCGGACTCCGGGAGGGCCGGGCCGTCGCGTACGCCGCCCAGTGCGGCACGGCCACCCGCCCGGCGGGCTACCGTACGGCCGCCCGCGTCATCCGCCTCGCGGACCGGCTCGGCATTCCGGTGCTCACCCTGGTGGACACCCCGGGCGCGGCCAACGACGCCGCCGCCGAACACGCGGGCGCGGGCGCGGCCATCGCGGACACCTTCGCCGCCCTGGCCGCGGCCGCCGTGCCCGTCACCACCCTGCTGATCGGCGAGGGCGGCTCGGGCGGCGCCCTCGCCCTGGCCGCGCCCGGGAACACCTGGGTCACCCCGGACAGCTACTTCTCGGTCATCGCCCCGGAGCTCGCGGCGGCCATCCTCAAGCGGCCCCCGGCGGACGCCCCCGCCACCGCGGACCAGCTCCGCATCCGCCCCCAGGACCTGGTGGCCCTGGGGGTGGCCCGCGGAATCGTCACTCCGGCGGCCTAGAAGCGGCGCTTCGGCAGCTTCACATCAGCCGTGTACAGGCGGGTGGCCTGCTGCGGGAGCTCGTTGTCGTCGCCGGCCGGCAGCAGCCGGACCTGGCCGGGGCCGTCGTGGTCCGTCGCGACCATACCCTCGGCGCGAGCTCGACGAGGCCGTGGCCCGCGTCCACCGGGTAGGCGTACTGGCGGCCGAGCGCGAACTGCCCGCCGCGCCGCTCCCAGGTCTGGATGCGCTGCAGGGTCCGGCCCTGCGCGTCCTTGCCGTCGCCGGCGAGCGGCCCTTCGAGACCGGCGACGAGCGTGTGCCCGCCCGGCAGCAGGGTGAGGGACTCGAAGGTCTGGTTCGCCGCGGCCCGGCCCTCCGGTGCGATCGTGAAGGACGGCGGGACCGGCAGGGCGGCGAGCACCTCCCCGGTCCGGCCGTGGCGGCGGATCACGGGCGCGGTCTCGTCGGCGACCAGGTAGCTTCCGTCACGGTCGACGACCACGCCCTCCGAGTCGAGGACCTTTCCGGCGCCGTCGGTCAGCGGCAGGCGCGCGGTGGCCGTGGCGGCCGGGGTGTT
Organism: Streptomyces sp. NPDC058525; assembly: GCF_042719495.1. NCBI lineage: Bacteria > Bacillati > Actinomycetota > Actinomycetes > Kitasatosporales > Streptomycetaceae > Streptomyces > Streptomyces sp. NPDC058525. The sequence continues at coordinate 106,233 of NZ_JBHXNP010000004.1, read as the reverse complement.
GCCCTTCGCCACCTTCAGCCGGTACAGCGCCGACCGGTCGGAGACCGCGGCGACCGTCCCGTCCCGGTCGAGAGCGAGTCCCGAGATGCCGCCGACCGGCGACCCGTCGAGGGTGGCCTTGTCGAGCGAGTCGCAGAAGCCGCGCACCGACTCTTCACAACCGCCCGGATCGGGGCAATCGCCCCCTCCCCGCCGGTCAGGCCTGCGGCGACCGTGCGTCGTAGCGGGCGAAGCCCCGCCACCGCAGTGCGAGCAGGAGCAGTACGAGCACGCAGGCGAGGCCGCCGCCCGTGATCGCCACCGCCGGGGAGGTCAGGTCCGCGGCCGTCCCGGCGAGGAAGTCCCCGAGCCGCGGCCCGCCCGCGACGACCACGATGAACACGCCCTGGAGGCGGCCGCGCATGTCGTCCGGGGTGGCGGACTGGAGCATGGTGGTCCGGAACACCATCGAGACGGTGTCCGCGCACCCGGCCAGGGCCAGGAAGAGCAGCCCGAGCCACAGGTTCCGGGTGAGCCCGAACACCGCGATGGCCACCCCCCACGAGCCGACGGCGAACAGGATGGCCAGCCCGTGCCGCCGGATGCGGCCCTGCCAGCCGGAGAACAGCCCGCCGAGCAGCGCCCCGACGGCGGGCGCGGCCACCAGCAGGCCCACCGTCTTGGCGTCGCCGCCGTACCAGAGGACGGCGACAGCCGGGAAGAGCGCCCTCGGGTGCGCCAGCACCATGGCGGCCATGTCGGTGAAGAAGGTCATGCGGACGTTGGGCCGGGTCCCGAGGAACCGCAGGCCGTCGACGACCGAGGCCCTGCCCCGGGTCCCCTCCGCGCGGTCGGGCTTCATCGACGGCAGCCGCCACATCGCGTAGAGGGCGGCGAGGAAGGTCACGGCGTCGATCAGGTACGCCGCCTGGTACCCCCACCAGCCGACGATCAGCCCGCCCAGCATCGGGCCCGCCATCGTCCCGGAGGTCATCGTCACGGAGTTCAGCGCGTTGGCGGCGGGCAGCTGCTCGGCCGGCAGCAGCCGGGGGATCATGGCGGACCTGGCCGGGCCGGAGAGCGCCCCGCAGACCGCCTGGAGCGCGACGACGGCGTACAGGAACCAGACGCGGTGGTAGTCGAGCAGCGCGGCGGCGGCGAGCGCGACCGAGAGGGCGGCGGCGCCCAGCGAGCTGTAGAGGCCGAGCTTGCGGCGGTCGACGGTGTCGGCGATGGCCCCGCCGTAGAGCCCGAAGGCGACGAGCGGGACGAGCGAGAAGAGTCCGACGAGACCGACGGCGAAGCTGGACCGGGTGATGTCGTAGACCTGGAGCGAGATCGCGAGGGCCGTCATCGCCTGGCCCACCCACGAGATGGTGCCGCCGACCCACAGCCGCCGGTAGTCGCGGGAGGTGCGCAGCGGGGTGAGGTCGGCGAATATCCGCCGCCGCGGGCGGTCGGGGGCGGCTACGGGGGTCACAGCGGATGATAACCGGCGGCCCCCGGGCGGCCCCGGGGATTTCCGCCGGCTGCGCGCACCGGCACCAGTCACCCCACGCGGATCCCCGGCCCCACGCCGGACCGGCCCTTGCCGCTAACTCGCCACTATCACCTGATTTTTGACCGAATCGACAGGCGCTCCTCCCCTGGTGTTCAGCTCATGATGAAAAGACTCGTATGTCCAGGGAGGCGTAGTGATCGAACCTGGCAACAGCACCACGAGCACCGGCACCGGGCAGAAGACGGTGCGCCCCATCGTCCCGCTCACGGTCGGCGTCGAGGAGGAGTTCCTCCTCGTCGACGCCCGCACCTTCCGGGTGGTCCCCGCCGCCCCGCTCGTCCTCGCCACGGCCGGCGGGCTGCCCGGCGAACTGCATCCCGAGGGCACCCGCTACCAGGTGGAGATCTCCACCCCGATCGCCCATTCGGCGGCCTCGCTGCGCGAGGAGCTCGCCGCGCTGCGGCGCACCCTCGGCCGGGCCGCCCGCGCCCACGGCTGCCGCCTGCTGGCCGCCCCCTCGCCGGTCGTGGCCGTGGAGGGGCCGCTGCACCTGACCGACGACGAACCGCGCCAGCGCGAGCAGCACCGCCGCTTCGGCGCGCTCACCGACACCCTGGTGAGCTGCGGCCGGCACATCCACGTGGGCACCCTCGACGTGGACACGGCGGTCGCGGTCTCCAACCGGGTCAGACCATGGCTGCCGACGCTGATCGCGCTGGCCGCCAACTCGCCGTTCTGGGGCGGCCGTGACACCGGTCACGCCAGCTGGCGGGCGATGGCCTGGTCGGGCTGGCCCTCGGCGGGGCTGCCCCCGCACTTCACGTCCACCGCGCACTTCCGGCACTCGGTGCAGACGCTGCTCGGCTCGGGCGCGGCGCTGGACACGAAGATGGTCTATTGGGACCTGCGCCCCTCGGGGCACTGGCCGACGCTCGAGATCCGGGCGCCCGACATGTCCCCGTACCTCGACACGGCCATCCTCCAGGCCGAGCTGGTCCGCGCGCTGGTGTCCACGGCGCTGCGGGAGATCGCGGAGCAGCGTCCCGATCCGCCCGTACGGGACGACGTACTGCGCCTGGCGCGCTGGCGGGCGGCCCACGACGGCCTGGAGGGCTTCGGCCTCGACCCGTACACGGGCGCCGAACTCCCGGCGGCCGACCTCGCGGAGGCCCTGCTGGACCTGGTCGCCCCGGCCCTGGCCGCCTCGGGCGACCTCGACCATGCGGCGAAGACCCTGGCGGGCCTGCTCCGCGACGGCTCGGGCGCCCACCGGCAGCGGGCCGCGTTCGCCCGCCGGCAGGACCTGTCGGACGTACTGCGCCACCTCGCGGACGAAACGGAGAACTTCTAGTCCGGAACTCCCGGAAGTACGGGAAGTCCTGGACTCGCAGAACTCCCGGAACGCCAAAGCCGCAGGTGCAATCGTTTCTGCACCTGCGGCTCGCAGTGGGGCGGGTGGGACTCGAACCCACGGCCGACGGATTATGAGTCCGCTGCTCTAACCGGCTGAGCTACCGCCCCTTCACGGCGTGGCGCGTACATGTGTGCGCGCCGTCTGCCGCAGCATAGCCGCTCATACGATCTCCTGCCTCGGATGCCTCGCATGATCGGCTTCGCCTGTTCAGAGAGACCGCGCTGAGGGCTGCCCGGTTCCCGGACGGGGTGACAAAAAAGAAGAGGACCCGCGATGGGCCCTCTTCTTCGTTGCTCCCCCGGCTGGACTCGAACCAGCAACCCTCCGGTTAACAGCCGAATGCTCTGCCAATTGAGCTACAGGGGATCGCGCTCCCCCGACTGGACTCGAACCAGTAACCTGCCGGTTAACAGCCGGCTGCTCTGCCAATTGAGCTACAGGGGATTGCTGCGGTGCATCGAACAGCCCACCTCCGGCCTTGCCGGGGGGCGAGCGCCCGTTGCGAGTCATAGATTAGCGCAAGCAGGGGGGTGCTCCGCCAATCGGTATCGACAGCAGGCCGGGCACCACACGACGAAGGGTGGCAGGCATGCGGTACAAGGTCACGTTCGTGGTCGGACTGGCCCTCGGGTACGTGCTCGGGACCCGGGCCGGGCGCGAGCGCTACGAGTCCCTGAAGAAGTCCGCGCGGGAGATCGCGCAGAACCCCGCGGTGCGCAACGCCGCCGAGACGGCCGGGCAGACCGGGCGCGAGTTCGCCGGGAAGGCCTTCGCCGCGGTGAGCGAGAAGGTCGGCGACGCCGTGCCCGCCTCGCTGGCCGGCCGGGTACGGGGACTGCGCGACCGGGTCGGCGGTGGCAGCGAGGACGACTGGGGCACGAGCAACACCTGAGTCACCTGCGTCACCTCAGACATCCGAGGCGTCCGAGGCGGCGGAGACCGGCCCGGCGTGCGGCAGAATTCTCCGCATGGGGATAGTCGCCGGGCTGGACAGCTCTTCCGCCTTCACTCGCATCGTCGTCTGTGACACCGACACCGGTGCCGTGCTGCGCCAGGGGTACGCACCCCATCCACAGCCCACCGGGGAACCCGACGGCGCGAGCCCCTACGAGACGGACCCGCAGGCCTGGCTGCTCTCGCTCGGCGAGGCGGCCGGCGGCGGGCTCCTCGAAGGGGTCCAGGCCATCGGGGTCTCCGCGCAGCAGCACGGCCTGCTGCCGCTCGACGCGCAGGGCGCACTCGTACGCCCTGCCCTCATCGGCAACGACAAGCGCGGGCAGGTCGCCGCCGCCGACCTCGTCGACGCCTTCGGCGGCCGGCAGGCCTGGGCCGAGGCGGTGGGCTCGGTCCCGCACGCCGCCCAGCCGCTGGCCAAGCTGGCCTGGCTGGCCCGCGCCGAGCCCGAGGCCGCCCGCCGGGTGGCCGTGGTGATGTCCGCGCACGACTGGCTGGTCTGGCAGCTGCTGGGCCGGCCCGTCCGCCGGACCACCGACCGGGGCGGCGCCTCCGGCACCGGCTACTGGTCGGCGGCCACCGGTTCCTGGCGGCCCGACCTGGTCGAGCTGGCGCTCGGGCACATGGCGCTGCTGCCCGAGGTGCTCGGTCCGGCCGACGCCGCCGGGACCACGCCCGAGGGGCTGCTGATATCGGCCGGCACCGGCGAGACGATGGCCGCCGCGCTCGGGCTGGGGCTCGGCCCCGGCGACGCGGTGGTCTCGCTGGGCGCCTCCGGCTCGGTGATGGCGGTGCACCACGAGGCGCTGTCGGAGCCGGGCGGCCTGATCACCTCGCTGGCCGACGCCAGCGGCATGCACCTGCCGGTCGTGAACACCTCCAATGCCGTACGGGCCCTGCGCGGCACCGCCGAGCTGCTGGGCACCGACCTGGAGGGGCTGTCCGAGCTGGCGCTGAAGTCGACTCCGGGCGCACACGGCCTCGTGCTCCTGCCGTACCTGGAGGGTGAGCGGACGCCGAACCTGCCGCACAGCGCCGGGACCCTGTCCGGGCTGCGCCGGGACTCGATGAAGCCGGAACACCTGGCCCAGGCCGCCTTCGAGGGCATGCTGTGCGGGCTGGTGGACGCGCTCGACGTGCTGCGCTCGCGCGGGGTCGAGATCCGCCGGGTGTTCCTGCTGGGCGCGGCGGCCGAGCTGCCGGCCGTGCAGGCCGCGGCCCCGGGGCTGTTCGGAACGCAGATCGTCGTGCCCGCTCCGGCCGACTACGCGGCGCTGGGCGCGGCGCGCCAGGCGGCGTGGGCGCTGGGAGTGGCGCAGGGCACCCTGGCCCCGCACACCCCGCCGGTCTGGCCGGCCCCGGCGGCGCAGGTGTTCGAGCCGGGCGAGGAGTTCCCCTCGTGGCAGGCCGTGCGCCAGCAGTACGCCGCGACGCGCGAGGAGATCCACCCCGGCGCCTTCTAGCGCCTCGGCCGGGACGGCCGGGCACTAGGTCCCGCGTCGCAGGGCGGGCTCCTCCTTTTGACCGGCCTTTGCGAAAACTGCTGGGGATCCGGCCTCCGGGTGGCCGAAGATGGGGTGAACCCCCTCGATCATGCCGACCGGAGCCTGCGCGTGCTCATACGACTTCTGTGGACCCATCTGGGTCCATACCGGAAACCCATCGCCCTGCTGGTGCTGCTGCAGCTGCTCCAGACCAGTGCGAGCCTCTACCTGCCCACCCTCAACGCGGACATCATTGACAACGGTGTCGTCAACGGCGACACCGGCTACATCCTGCGCTTCGGCGCACTGATGCTCGGTGTCTCGCTCGTCCAGCTGGTCTGCAACGTCGGGGCCATCTACTACGGTGCCCGCACGGCGGCGGCCTTCGGCCGGGACGTGCGCGCCGCGGTCTTCGACCGCGTGCAGAGCTTCTCCGCGCGCGAGCTCGGCCAGTTCGGCGCCCCGTCGCTGATCACCCGTACGACGAACGACGTCCAGCAGGTCCAGATGCTGGTGCTGATGACCTTCACCCTGATGGTCTCGGCGCCGATCATGTGCGTGGGCGGCATCGCGATGGCGCTGTCGCTGGACGTGAAGCTGTCGGGCGTCCTGCTCGCCGTGGTGCCCGTACTCGGCCTGGCGGTCGGTGCGATCGTCTTCAGGACGCGGCCGCTGTTCCGCACGATGCAGGAGCGCCTGGACACCGTGAACCGGGTGCTGCGCGAGCAGATCACCGGCAACCGGGTGATCCGCGCCTTCGTCCGCGACGACTACGAGAAGGACCGCTTCCGGGAGGCCAACGCCGATCTGACCGGCGTCTCGCTGGCCACCGGCAAGCTGCTGGCCTACATGTTCCCGACCGTCATCGTGGTCGTGAACGTCTCCAGCGTCGCCGTCATCTGGTTCGGTGCGATGCGCGTCGACAGCGGCGGCATGGAGATCGGCCAGCTGACGGCCTTCCTCGCCTACCTGATGCAGATCGTCATGTCCGTGATGATGGCCACCTTCATGTTCATGATGGTGCCGCGCGCCGAGGTCTGCGCCGAGCGCATCCAGGAGGTCCTGGACACCGAGTCCAGCGTGGTCCCGCCCGCCGACCCGGTGCGCGAGCTCACCCGCAGCGGCCGCCTGGAGCTGCGCGGCGCCGACTTCCGCTACCCGGGCGCCGAGGCCCCGGTCCTGCGCGGGATCGACCTGCTGGCCCGCCCCGGCGAGACGACCGCCGTGATCGGCTCCACCGGAAGCGGCAAGTCCACGCTGCTGGGCCTGGTCCCGCGGCTGTTCGACGCGACCGGCGGCGAGGTGCTCGTCGACGGGGAGGACGTACGGCGGCTCGATCCCGACCTGCTGGCCAAGACGGTCGGCCTGGTCCCGCAGAAGCCGTACCTGTTCTCCGGAACCGTCGCCTCCAACCTGCGCTACGGGCGCCCGGACGCGACGGACGAGGAGCTGTGGCAGGCGCTGGAGGTGGCCCAGGCCAAGGAGTTCGTGTCCACGCTGGAAGGCGGCCTGGAGGCGCCCGTCACCCAGGGCGGAACCAATGTCTCCGGCGGGCAGCGCCAGCGTCTGGCCATCGCCCGCACGCTGGTGCAGCGCCCGGAGATCTACCTCTTCGACGACTCCTTCTCGGCCCTGGACTACGCGACGGACGCGGCGCTGCGCGCGGCGCTCGCCCGCGAGACGGAGGACGCGACCGTGGTGATCGTCGCCCAGCGGGTCTCCACGATCCGCGACGCCGACCGGATCATCGTTTTGGACGAGGGCCAGGTCGTGGGCGAGGGGCGCCACCACGAGCTGATGGCCGGCAACGAGACCTACCGGGAGATCGTGCTCTCCCAGCTGACGGAGGCGGAGGCCGCATGAGCGGGCCCGGAGGACGGATGATGGCGGGACCGGTCCAACGGTCCATGGATTTCAAGGGGTCGGGCAAGCGCCTGCTCGGCCAGCTCGCGCAGGACCGGCTCAGGCTGTGGGGCATGGTCTGGGCCGTCATCGGCAGCGTCGGCTGCGCGGTGGTCGGCCCGAAGATCCTGGGCGAGGCCACCGACCTGGTCTTCGCGGGGATCGTCGGACGGCAGATGCCGGCCGGGATCAGCAAGCAGCAGGCGCTGGACGGGCTGCGCGCCAAGGGCCAGGACGGCATGGCGGACATGCTCTCCGGCACCGACTTCACGCCGGGCCAGGGCATCGACTTCGGTGCGGTCGGGGTCGTGGCGATCTGGGCGCTGGTGGTCTTCACCCTCGCCGGGCTGCTGATGCTGGTCGCCACCCGAATGTCGAACCACGTCATGAACGGCACGCTCTACCGGATGCGCGAGGAGCTCCAGGGGAAGCTGTCGCGGCTGCCGCTGTCGTACTTCGACCAGCAGAAGCGCGGCGAGGTGCTCAGCCGGGCCACCAACGACATAGACAACATCGGGCAGACGCTCCAGCAGACGATGGGGCAGCTGCTGAACTCGCTGCTGACCATCGTGGGCGTGCTCGCGATGATGTTCTGGATCTCGCCGCTGCTGGCGCTGGTCGCGCTGGTGACCGTACCGATCTCGGTCGTGGCCGCGGCGAAGATCGGCAAGAGGTCGCAGCCGCAGTTCGTGGCGCAGTGGAAGAACACCGGTGTGCTCAACGCGCACATCGAGGAGATGTACTCGGGCCACGCGCTGGTCAAGGTCTTCGGCCGGCAGAAGGAGTCCGCGGCCGTCTTCGCCGAGCAGAACGAGGCGCTGTACCGGGCCTCCTTCAAGGCGCAGCTGGTCAGCGGCATCATGCAGCCGGTGATGTTCTTCATATCGAACATCAACTACGTGCTGATCGCGGTGGTCGGCGGGCTCCGGGTCGCCTCGGGCACCCTGTCGATCGGTGACGTGCAGGCGTTCATCCAGTACTCGCGGCAGTTCTCGATGCCGCTGACGCAGGTCGCCACGATGGCGAACCTCATCCAGTCCGGCGTCGCCTCGGCGGAGCGGGTCTACGAGCTGCTGGACGCGCAGGAGCAGGAGCCGGACGCCGAGGTGCCGGAGCGGCCGGAGAACGTGCGCGGGCAGGTCACCCTCGACAAGGTGGCCTTCCGCTACGCGCCGGACAAGCCGCTCATCGAGAACCTCTCGCTGAGCGTCGAGCCCGGGCACACGGTCGCGATCGTCGGCCCGACCGGCGCCGGCAAGACCACGCTGGTCAATCTGCTGATGCGGTTCTACGAGGTCACGGGCGGCGAGATCGCCCTGGACGGGGTGGACATCGCGAAGATGACGCGCGAGGAACTGCGCGGCTCGATCGGCATGGTGCTCCAGGACACCTGGCTGTTCGGCGGCACCATCGCGGAGAACATCGCCTACGGCGCCTCGCGAGAGGTCACGCGCGCCGAGATCGAGGAGGCGGCGCGGGCGGCCCACGCCGACCGGTTCATCCGCACCCTGCCGGACGGCTACGACACCGTGCTGGACGACGAGGGCGCGGGGGTCAGCGCGGGTGAGAAGCAGCTGATCACCATCGCGCGGGCGTTCCTCTCGGACCCGGTGATCCTGGTGCTCGACGAGGCGACGAGCTCGGTGGACACCCGTACCGAGGTGCTGATCCAGAAGGCGATGGCGCGCCTGGCGCACGGCCGGACCTCCTTCGTGATCGCGCACCGGCTGTCCACGATCCGCGACGCCGACGTGATCCTCGTGATGGAGAGCGGCTCGATCGTGGAACAGGGCACGCACGAGGAGCTGCTGGCCTCGGGCGGGGCGTACGCCCGGCTGTACGCGGCGCAGTTCGCGCAGGCGGTGGCCGAGGTCGACTAGCGGGCGACGGCCCGGCGGCGGGGGTGGGGGCGGGGGTGGGGGCGTCCTGCGGGGCGCCCCCTTCCGGTGTCCCGGCTCAGTCCAGATAGCCCCTCAGCTGGTCGGCGAAGGCGTGGTCGCGCAGCTTGTTGAGGGTCTTGGACTCGATCTGGCGGATGCGTTCGCGCGTCACGCCGAAGATCCGGCCGATCTCCTCCAGGGTGCGCGGGCGCCCGTCGTCGAGCCCGTAGCGCAGCTGGACGACCTTGCGCTCGCGCTCGCCGAGGGTCGACAGCACGGCTTCCAGGTGCTCGCGCAGCAGGAAGAACGCGGCGGACTCCACGGGTGACGCGGCGTCGCCGTCCTCGATGAGGTCGCCGAGCGCGACGTCGTCCTCCTCGCCGACGGGGGCGTGCAGGGAGACCGGCTCCTGGGCGAGGCGCAGCACCTCGAGGACCCGCTCGGGGGTCAGTTCCAGGTGGGCGGCGACCTCTTCGGCGGTCGGCTCGTAGCCGCGCTCCTGGAGCATGCGGCGCTGTACGCGCACCACGCGGTTGATCAGCTCCACGACGTGGACGGGCACGCGGATGGTCCGGGCCTGGTCGGCGAGGGCCCGGGACATCGCCTGCCGGATCCACCAGGTGGCGTACGTGGAGAACTTGAACCCGCGGGCGTAGTCGAACTTCTCGACGGCCCGGATGAGCCCGAGGTTCCCCTCCTGCACGAGGTCGAGCATGGTGAGCCCGCGGCCCACGTACCGCTTGGCGACGGAGACGACGAGGCGGAGGTTCGACTCGATGAGCCGGCGTTTGGCCATGCGCCCCATGACGACGAGCTTGTCGAGGTCGAAGGCGAGCTGGGAGTCGAGGTCCGGGGTGCCGGAGAGCTTCTCCTCGGCGAACAGGCCGGCTTCGACGCGCCGCGCGAGGTCCACCTCCTCGGCGGCGGTGAGCAGCGGGATCCTGCCTATCTCGCGCAGGTACTGCCGGAACAGGTCGGCGGACGGGCCCGCCGCCCCGGCACCGCTGTCCACGCGCTTGCGCTGGGCCGGCACCTGCTCGATCTGGTCGGCCAGGTCGAGGGGCTCGGGCTCGTCGTCCATGGCCTCGGCCTCGGGTTCGGGCTGCTCGGTCACGGTCAGGGTGACGGTCGGGGGCTGCGTCTGGGTCTGCACGGGGGCGACCTCCAGGGGTCCGAGGACTCAGGCACCGCAACTCAGTGTGGGGTACGACACATCACTGTCACGAGGGGCGTGCGGGCACTTTCTGAGTCCGGTGCGTGACCGGATGGTTACCCCCCGGGGGCCCGTCCGAAGCGGTCCGCACCCATGTCCGATCCGGCGGCCGGAGGTCAGGCCGGTTCGACGCGGACCGCGCAGACCTTGAACTCGGGCATGCGGGAGACCGGGTCCAGTGCGGGGTTGGTCAGGGTGTTGGCGCGGCCCTCGCCCGGCCAGTGGAAGGGCATGAAGACGGTGTCCGCGCGGATGGCGTCGGTGATGCGGGCCGGGGCCACGGACCGGCCGCGGCGGGAGACCACCGCCAGCGGGCTGCCGTCGACGGCGCCGAGACGGGCGGCGAGGCGGGGGTGGAGTTCCACGAAGGGGCCGGGGGCGGCCGCGTTGAGCTCCTCGACGCGGCGGGTCTGGGCGCCGGACTGGTACTGGGCGACGACCCGGCCGGTGGTCAGGAGCAGCGGGTAGTCGGCGTCGGGGACCTCGGCGGCGTCGCGGTGGGAGACGGGGACGAAGCGGGCCAGGCCGTCGTCGGTGGCGAAGCGGTCCAGGAAGAGGCGGGGCGTGCCCGAAGCGCCGTCCGGGCAGGGCCAGAAGACGCCCTGTTCGGCCTCGATGCGGGCGTAGCTGATGCCCGAGTAGTCCGCGGGGCCGCCGGCGGAGGCGCGGCGCAGTTCGTCGAAGACCTCCTCCGGGGCGGTGGGGAAGCCCTTCTCGATGCCGAGGCGGGCGGCGAGGCCGTGCAGCACCTCGAGGTCGGTGCGGACTCCGGGCGGCGGGGTCAGGGCGCGCCGGCGGAGCAGGACGCGGCCCTCCAGGCTGGTGGTGGTGCCGGTCTCCTCCGCCCACTGGGTGACCGGCAGGACCACGTCCGCGAGGGCGGCGGTCTCGGAGAGGACCACGTCGGCCACGGCGAGGAAGTCCAGGGAGCGGATGCGGTCCTCGATGTGGGCGGCGCGGGGGGCGGAGACCACCGGGTTGGAGCCCATGAGGAGGAGGGCGCGGACGTCGGTGCCGAGGGCGTCGAGCAGTTCGTACGCGCTGCGGCCGGGGCCGGGCAGGGTGTCGGGGTCGACGCCCCAGACCCCGGCCACGTGCGCGCGGGCCGCCGGGTCGGTGAGTTTGCGGTAGCCGGGGAGCTGGTCGGCCTTCTGGCCGTGCTCGCGGCCGCCCTGGCCGTTGCCCTGGCCGGTGAGGCAGCCGTAGCCGGAGAGCGGGCGGCCGGCCCGGCCGGTGGCCAGGCACAGGTTGATCCAGGCTCCGACGGTGTCGGTGCCCTTGGACTGCTGCTCCGGGCCGCGGGCGGTGAGGACCATCGCGGAGGAGGGCGCGCAGAACATCTCGACCGCTTCGCGGAGCCTGGGCACGGGCACGCCGGTGATGCGTTCCACCAGCTCGGGCCAGTGGGCCATCGCGGCGGCCCGGGCCGCCTCCCAGCCGGTGGTCCGGTCCGCGATGAACTCCTCGTCCGTGCGCCCCTGCGCCACGACCAGGTGCAGCATGCCGAGGGCGAGCGCGAGGTCGGTGCCGGGCCGCGGGGCGAGGTGCAGGTCGGCCTGTTCGGCGGTGCGGGTGCGGCGGGGGTCGATGACGATCAGGGTGCCGCCGTTCTGCTTCAGCTCGGTGAGGTAGCGCAGGGCGGGCGGCATGGTCTCGGCGAGGTTGGAGCCGACGAGGATCACGCAGCCGGTGCGGGGGATGTCCTCCAGCGGGAAGGGCAGGCCGCGGTCGAGCCCGAAGGCCCGCTGGTGCGCGGCGGCGGCCGAGGACATGCAGAACCGGCCGTTGTAGTCGATCTGCGAGGTGCGCAGGGCCACCCGGGCGAACTTTCCGAGCGCGTACGCCTTCTCGTTGGTGAGCCCGCCGCCGCCGAAGACCCCGACCGCGTCCGGCCCGTAGGCGCGGCCCGTGCGGGCGAGGCCCTCGGCGACGGCGTCGAGGGCCTCCTCCCAGGTGGCCGGTTCGAGCCGCCCGGCGTGGGTGCGGACGAGCGGCCCGGTCAGGCGCACCCGGGAGGAGAGCACGGCGGGGGCGGTGCGGCCCTTGCCGCACAGCGCGCCCCGGTTGACGGGGAAGTCCGCGCGCTCCTCCACCGTGACGCCCTCGCCGCCCGGTTCGGGGCGGAGGTTCATGCCGCACTGCAACGCGCAGTACGGACAGTGCGTGGCGGTGGCGGCTGCTTCCGGGGTGTGCATACCGCCCAGCCTGCGACGGCGGTGTTACGCGGGCCGCCGCCTCGCGTTACAAGCCTGCCTGCTCCGGCTCAGCGGGGTCCGGCGGCGCCTGTGAGGCCCGGCGCTCCGGCGGGCGGCCGGGGTTCACTGGCCGGTCAGGTACTTCACGGTCAGGCCGGCCGTCCAGCCGCCGTCGACGGCCAGCTCGGCGCCCGTCATGTACCCGGCGGCGTCCGAGAGCAGGAACGCGACGGCCGCGGCGATCTCCTCCGGGACCCCGACCCGGCCCATCGGGGCACCGGGGTAGTTGCCCTCGCCGGTCCGGATGCCGACGGGGGCGGTCATCGGGGTCAGCGTCATGCCGGGGTGGACGGAGTTCACCCGGATCCCGGCCTCGGCCAGCTCCACCGCGCCGATCTTGGACAGGCCGCGCACGCCCCACTTGGACGCGCCGTACCCGGCGGTGAGCGCCAGGCCGGTCAGGCCCGCGGCGGAGGAGATGTTGACGATGGAGCCGCCGCCGTTCTCCCGGAGCAGCGGGATGGCCGTCTTGATGCCGATGAACACGCCGACCAGGTTGATCTCCACGACCTGGCGGAAGTGCTCGACGCTCTCGTGCTCCAGGAACTGGCCGGTGGCTATCCCGGCGTTGTTCACCAGCCCGTCGACGCGGCCGAATTCGGCGACCGCGTACTCCAGTGCCGCCTGCCAGTCGGCCTCGCTCGTCACGTCGTGCCGCAGGAAGCGCGCCGAGCCGCCCAGCTTCGCGGCCGTCTCCGCGCCCTCCGCCTCCAGCACATCGGTGACCAGCACCCTGCCGCCGCCGTCCACCACGGCCTGCGCCGTCGCGGCGCCCAGGCCGCGGGCCCCACCGGTGATGACGACGACCTTGCCGCTGAGATCCACCACAGCCACGGTTCACCTCTGACGCTCGAACGGACCGACCGTATATGACTAATAGGAATAGCCAACGCCGCGTCAGTCTGCCAGAGCCCCCAGGGCCCGCGACACCCCCTGCTCCTTCGGTCCCAGGAAGCGCGGATCGGGCTTGAAGGCCGCGTCCAGCGCCGCCTTGCCGGCCGCGAAGACCTCGCGCGTCCCGCCGTAGTACCAGGTGGCGTCGTGCTCGTCGGGCACCCCGACCCCGTACGAGTCCAGGCCCGCCGCCTGGCACAGGGCGACGGCCCTGCGTATGTGGAAGCCCTGGCTGATCAGCACGGCCCGGTCGACCCCGAATATCTCCTTGGCCCGGACGCACGAATCCCAGGTGTCGAAGCCCGCGAAATCGCTGACGATCCGTCCGTCCGGCACCCCCTGCCCGGTCAGGTACCTGCGCATCGCGTCCGGCTCGTCGTACTCCTTGCGGCTGTTGTCCCCGGTGACCAGCACCACCTTCACCTTGCCCGCGTGGTACAGCTCGGCGGCGGCATCGAGCCGGGTGGCCAGATAGGGGGTCGGCTGCCCGTTCCACAGCCCCGCCCCGAACACCACGGCCACCTCGGCCGAGGGCGCGTCGGCCGTGGTCCGCAGCCGGTCCGCGGCCGCCGCGTGCGTCCACGCCGCGGGCAGCAGCGCCAGCGCGCAGCCCGCCACCACGACCCGCACGGCCCGCCGCCGCGCACGCACCCCGCGCGGCGCCCCGGACCGCCGGCCCGCCACGGCCCGCGCCACCACCCGCACCGCGACCCGCGCCGCCGTACGTGCCGCCGACCGCGCCCCCGCCCCAGCCGCCTCCGCCGACCGTGCCACCGACCGCGCCGCCGACCGTGCCTCCGCCCCAGTCCAGCCGTGCCTCTTCATGACCGCCCCCCTCGCACCCCACGCCTCACACCTCGTTCGCACGGATTGACGAGTGGGCCACGGCCGCCAGTTCCGCCCTCCCCTCCTTTCACCCGCACGAATGACCGAACGCGTGGGTGAGCACCCGGAAAACACCCGTCACCGCGGCGCAACGCCCCGGCAACCTCCGGCGCGCAGGATCGGTTCATGACGGAGCCGGTGCACCCTCCCGACACCCTGTCCCTCCCCTTCGGCAGCGCCGCCGAACTGCTGTCCCGGATCACCGCCCAACTCGGCACGCAGCTCAGCGGCGTCCGCCCGCCGCGCGCCCGGCCCCACGGAGCCCACCCATGCAGCAGCCCGCCCTCGTCGCCGTGGCCCACGGCAGCCGCGACCCGCGCGCCCTTCACACCGCCCTCGCCCTCCTCGAACGCGTCCGCGAGCTCCGCCCCCGCCTCGACGTCCGGCTCGGGCACATCGAGCTGAACCGGCCGCTGCTCGGCGACACCCTGCGGGAGCTGAGCGGCGAGGCGGTCCTCGTCCCGCTGCTCCTCGGCCGCGGGTACCACGTCAAACGTGATCTCCCCGCCGCGGCCGCCGCCGCCCGGCACCTGCGGGTCACCGTCGCCGCGCCCCTCGGCCCGCACCCGCTGCTCGTCGAGGCCCTGTACGAACGGCTCCAGGAGGCGGGCTGGGGCTCCGCCCGCCACGCGAGCACCGCCGTGGTGCTCGCCGCCGCCGGTTCCCGCGATCCCGAGTCCGCCGCCGACACCCGCCGCACCGCCGCCCTGCTCGGCGAGCGCCTCGGCGGCGTCCCGGTGGTCCCCGCCTACGCCTCCGCCGCCTCCCCCACCGTCCCCGAGGCCATCCGCGCCCTGGCCGCCCGCGGGCACCGCCGGCCGGCCGTGGCCTCGTACTTCGCCGCACCCGGCCGGTTCGCCGCCCAGGCCGCCGCGGCCGCGCCCGGCCTCGCCGCCGCGCCGCTGGGCGACCACCCGGCGCTGGCCCGCCTGCTGCTGCACCGCTTCGACCGGGCGTGCGCCCTGCCCCGCGGCGCCGTCCACAGCGCCGAACGGCCGGAACTCCTCTCCGCCTGATCCCGGTTTGTCAGAGGTTCCGGTTACCGTCTCTTCATGGAAGGCACCGCGCACACCCCGGCAGACGACCTGTACGACCCCACCGCCACCGAACGCTGGGCCGTCGAGCCGGACAAACGGCCCGGGAGGACCGCCTTTCAGCGCGACCGCGCCCGCGTGCTGCACTCCGCCGCCCTGCGCCGCCTCGCCGGGAAGACCCAGGTGGTCACGCCCGGCACCCGTTCCTACGACTGGGACGCGAGCCCCCGTACCCGCCTCACGCACTCCCTGGAGTGCGCCCAGGTCGGCCGGGAGCTGGGCGCCGCGCTCGGCTGCGACCCCGACCTCGTCGAGGCCGCCTGCCTCTCCCACGACATGGGGCACCCGCCTTTCGGCCACAACGGCGAGGAGGCGCTCAACGAGTTCGCCAAAGACTGCGGCGGATTCGAGGGCAACGCCCAGTCGCTGCGCCTGCTGACCCGTCTGGAGCCCAAGCGGTTCGTGCCCGACCCGGCGAGCGGCGAACTCGTCAGCGTCGGCCTCAACCTCACCCGGGCCTGCCTGGACGCCGCCACCAAGTACCCGTGGGCCCGCGGCAACCACCCCACCGACCCCGGCTCGGTCAAGTTCGGCG
Source organism: Streptomyces sp. NPDC058525 (assembly GCF_042719495.1). Lineage (NCBI taxonomy): Bacteria > Bacillati > Actinomycetota > Actinomycetes > Kitasatosporales > Streptomycetaceae > Streptomyces > Streptomyces sp. NPDC058525. The sequence goes on along the minus strand of NZ_JBHXNP010000004.1, from coordinate 90,243 downwards.
CCTACGAGGACGACCTGCCCGTCTTCGAGTGGCTGCGCCTCGGCGCGCCCGCGGACCGCAAGTGCTTCGAGGCCCAGGTCATGGACTGGGCGGACGACGTCGCGTACTCCGTCCACGACTTCGAGGACGGGCTGCACGCGGGCCACCTCGACCCCAACCTGCTCTTCGCCGAGCCCGAGCGCACCGCGATCTGGCGGGTCGCCATCGGCCGCTACGTGCCCTCCGACACCGAGCCCGAGGAGCTGCGCGCCGCCCTCGACCGGTTGATGGAGCAGGAGTGGTGGCCGCACGGGTACGACGGCTCGGCCGTGGCCCAGGCCCGGCTGAAGGACGCGACCAGCCAGCTCATCGGCCGTTTCTGCCTGGCCGCCGAGGGCGCCACCCGTGAGGCGTACGGCTCCGGCCGGCTCACCCGGTACGGCGCCGAACTGGTGGTCCCCCGCGAGGCGCGCAACGAGTGCGCCGTCCTCAAGGCGGTCGCCGACCTGTACGTCATGCAGCGCGACGAACAGGAGCGGATCCGCGCCGACCAGCGCATCGTCCTGGCCGAACTCGCGGAGGCGCTCAGCGCCCGCGCCCCCGAGGGCCTGGACCCGCAGTTCCGGGCCATCTTCGACGCGGCGCCGGACGACAAGGCCAGGAAACGGGCGGTCATCGACCAGATCGCGTCGCTCACCGACGCGTCCGCCCGTTCCCTGCACGCACGCCTCACCCAGCGCACGCGACGCGCCGACGGGTGAGCTGATCGGGCCACTCCCCCTTCACGCGGCAGGCTCATTGCGGGACGCTCGCATGTGGTCGCATGTGGCGGAGAGGTTATGAGGAGGCATCAGGTGGTCGACGCACACCGGACGTTCGTCATCGTGGGCGCAGGGCTGGCCGGGGCAAAAGCGGCCGAAACGCTGAGGTCCGAGGGGTTCACGGGGCGGGTGATCCTGATCGGCGACGAGCGCGACCATCCCTACGAACGGCCCCCGCTGTCCAAGGGGTACCTGACGGGCAAGGACGACCGCGACAGCGTCTTCGTCCACGAGCCGTCCTGGTACGCAGCCGCCGACGTCGAGCTGCACCTCGGCCAGCCCGCGGTCCACCTGGACCGGGACGCCAAGAAGGTGGTCCTCGGCGACGGCGCCGTCCTGCACTACGACAAGCTGCTGCTGGCCACCGGCGCCGAGCCGCGCCGCCTGGACATCCCGGGCACCGGCCTGGCCGGGGTGCACCACCTGCGCCGCCTCGCCCACGCCGAACGGCTGCGGGGCGTCCTGGCCGGGCTCGGCCGGGACAACGGCCACCTGCTGATCGCGGGCGCCGGGTGGATCGGCCTGGAGGTCGCCGCGGCGGCCCGCGGCTACGGCGCCGAGGTCACCGTCATCGAGCCCGAGCCCACCCCGCTGCACGCGGTGCTCGGTCCGGAGATCGGCCGGCTCTTCGGCGACCTGCACGCCGAGCACGGGGTGCGGTTCCACTTCGGCGCCCGGCTGACCGAGATCGTCGGCCACGACGGCATGGTGCTGGCCGCCCGTACGGACGACGGGGAGGAGCACCCGGCGCACGCGGTGCTCGCCGCGATCGGGGCGGCCCCGCGCACGGCGCTCGCGGAGACCTCCGGGCTGGCGCTGGTCGACCGGGAGCACGGGGGCGGGATCGCGGTGGACGCCTCCCTGCGCACCTCCGACCCGGACGTCTTCGCGGTCGGGGACGTGGCCGCGGCCCACCACCCGGTGCTCGGGACCCGGCTGCGGGTCGAGCACTGGGCCAACGCGCTGAACGGGGGGCCGGCCGCCGCACGGGCGATGCTGGGCCAGGAGGTCTCGTACGACAGGGTGCCGTACTTCTTCTCCGACCAGTACGACGTGGGTCTGGAGTACTCGGGCTACGCGCCGCCGGGCGGCTACGACCAGGTGCTGATCCGCGGGGACGCGGCCAAGCGGGAGTTCATCGCCTTCTGGCTCTCGGAAGGGCGGGTGCTCGCCGGGATGAACGTGAACGTCTGGGACGTCACCGAGCACATCCAGGCCCTGATCAGGTCGAAGGAGCCCGTGGACCGCGACAAACTGGCGGATCCCTCGGTTCCGCTCGCGTCGCTGCTGACGCCCGAGGGGGCCTGACGGGTTTGTCCGCGTGCGGCCGTAGACTTCACGCGTGGCAGGACGGATCAACGACGACGACGTGAAGGCGGTACGGGACGCGGTCCCGATCGACGCCGTGGTCTCCGACTACCTCCAGCTGCGCAACGCGGGCGGCGGCAACCTCAAGGGCCTGTGCCCCTTCCACGACGAGAAGTCCCCGTCCTTCCAGGTCAGCCCCAGCAAGGGTCTCTACCACTGCTTCGGCTGCCAGGCGGGCGGGGACACCCTCGACTTCATCATGAAGATCGACCACCTCTCCTTCTCGGAGGCGGTCGAGCGCCTGGCCGGCCAGGCGGGCATCACCCTGCGCTACGAGGAGGGCGGCTACACCGCCGGCACCAGCGGCCGCGGTGAGCGGATCCGCCTGGTCGAGGCGCACAAGGCGGCCGCCCAGTTCTACGTCGACCAGCTGGGCAGCCCCGAAGCGGAGATCGGCCGCAAGTTCCTGGCCGAGCGCGGCTTCGACCAGGCGGCCGCGGCGCACTTCAGCGTGGGCTACAGCCCGGCCGGCTGGGACCACCTGACCCGGTTCCTGCGCGGCAAGGGCTTCAGCGACAAGGAGCTGGTCACCTCCGGCCTCGCCCAGGACAGCCGCAGCGGCAAGCCCATCGACCGCTTCCGAGGCCGGCTGATGTGGCCCATCCGCGACATCAGCGGCGAGGTGGTCGGCTTCGGCGCGCGCAAGCTGCGCGACGACGACAACGGCCCCAAGTACCTGAACACGCCCGAGACCGCGATCTACAAGAAGTCCCAGGTCCTGTACGGCATCGACCTGGCCAAGAAGGAGATCGCGAAGACCTCGCGGGCCGTGGTGGTCGAGGGCTACACGGACGTGATGGCCTGCCACATGGCCGGGGTGACCACCGCGATCGCCACCTGTGGCACGGCCTTCGGCGGGGACCACATCAAGATCCTGCGGCGGCTGCTGATGGACAACGCCACCGCCGAGGTGATCTTCACCTTCGATGGCGACGCGGCCGGCCAGAAGGCCGCGCTGCGGGCCTTCGAGGACGACCAGAAGTTCGCCGCCGAGACCTCGATCGCGATCACCCCGGGCGGGATGGACCCCTGCGACCTGCGCCTCGCCCAGGGCGACGCGGCCGTCGCCGGGCTCGTGGAATCCCGGACCCCGCTCTTCGAGTTCGCGCTGCGGCACATCGTCGCCCGGCACAACCTGGAGAACCCGGCGGGCCGCGCGGCGGCGCTGGACGAGGCCGCTCCGGTCGTGGCCCACATCAAGAACATCGCGATCCAGCACGAGTCCGCGGTCCAGCTCGCGGGCATGCTGGGCATCCGCGACGAGCAGTTCGTCGTCAAGCGCGTCGCCCAGCTCGCGCGCTGGGCCCGCGAGCGCGGCGGCCAGCCCCAGCAGCAGGGCAGGGGCGGCGGCCGGCAGTCCTACGAGGCCGCCGCCGCGCCGGCCGCCCAGCCGGGCGGCGGACCCGCGCTGAACCTGCGCAGCCCCGCCCACCGCACCGAGCGCGAGCTGCTGAAGCTGGCCCTGCAGCGCCCGGCCCTGGTCTCCCCGGCGTTCGACGCGTACGGGATCGACGAGTTCACCGCCCCGCCGTACGCGGCCGTGCGCCAGGCCGTCCAGGACGCGGGCGGGGCCTCGCTCGGCACCGACGACTACCTGGCCCGCGTGCGGGACGCCGCGCCGAACGACACCGTCCGGGCGCTCGTCACGGAGCTGGCCGTCGAGGCCATCCACGCCAAGACGGTGGACGAGATCTACGCGGGCGTCCAGCTGGTCCAGGTGCGGCTGCGCGCCGTAGACCGCCGGGTCCACGAGATCCAGGGCACGCTGTCCCGGCTGGGCCCGCAGGCCCCGCCGGAGCAACTGGCCGCGGTCCAGGAAGAGCTGTGGGTGCTCCAGCAGTACGGCCAGCGGCTGCGCAACCGCGGCGCCGAAGGGCTCTAGCAGCCCCGAAGGGTGTAGCGGCGCCGCGGCGGCCCCTCAGCGCCCCAGCCAGTCCCCGCCCTGTATCTCGGTGCCCGACTCCCGCAGGTCGCGGGCGAGCAGCGGGGACGCCAGGTAGACCCAGGCCCGCACCGGAGTGCCGTCGGCGCGCAGGGCCTCGCGGGCGATCCGGTCGTAGACGTTCCCCGGCCTGCCCGGGCCCCCGTACTCCTCCAGCACGTCCAGCGCGGCCAGCAGCTCCCCGTACGCGTCCGGTGCCGCGGTGATCAGCTCCCCGGCCACGGCCGAGCCCGGGCGCTCGACCGCGTACGGATAGCCGGGGCCCTCGTACAGCGCCGCGCCGGGGAGGCTCGCGGGCTCCTCGGCGACCGTGCGGCCGCGCAGGAACAGGTCGTGGTTGACCTCGCCCGGGCGCAGCGTCCCGTAGACGAAGAACGGGAGCGGAGCGGTCGGATCTTGTGGCCGAACGACCGATGTCACGGGGCCCTCCCTGGGGTACGGCGGAACACTCCGCGGACCGGGACCAAGGTCCCGACTTGCCTGCGGCACACCACCGTACGCACCGCTGTTACACAACGTCCCGGTGCCCGTGACCCGTGCCGTCTAGCGTCGGTCCCCGGTCTCCCCCACCCCACGGTTCTGCCCCCATGACACCTTCGTCCCACCGCCTGCTCGCCGCCGTGCTGTGCGTCTGCGCACTCGCCGCCGGCGGCTGCGCCGCACCCGCCGGGCTCGGCGCGGGGACGCCCGCGCCCCCGGTCTCGAGCCAGCCGAGCCCCGAACCGCTCTGGCCCGCCTGGACCCAGGCCCCCGGCTCCGCGGTGGGCCGCCGGGAGCCGGCGCCGACGCCCCTGAAGAACGCCCCCGAGCCCGGGCCGAAGGGGCTCACCGGGCTCGACGCGACCGAGATCGCGCGGGCCGACCCGCGGATGAAGCCGTACCTCGGCAAGGGGACGGGCATCCTGGTGCCCGGCCGGGCCGGGATCCGCCCGCCCGTCCACCGGGACCTGACGGGCGACGGCCACCCGGACCTGATCGTGGCCGCCGACGTGCCGACCGGCCGCTCGGCGCTGAGCGTGTACGCGGTGGTCAACGGCCGGATCGTCTCGATCCTCTTCACCATCGGCCGCCGGCTCACGGCGGAGACCATCGGCACGGACCTGCTGGTCCGCATCGCCGCCGACGACGGCTCCGAACAGGTCGTGCGCTACCACTGGGACGGCGAGCGGATGACGGTGGTCAACGACGAGCGGCGCTTCCGCAAGGACGGCAGGAACACCCCGTGAGGGCCCTCCTGACCCGCTACCGGCACCTGCTGCGGGCCCTCGGCCTGCGCTGGAAGATCTCCATCCTGCTCGCCGTCGGCTGCTCGCTGGTCGCGGTCGCCATCGGGCTCCTGATCCACGACGCGCGCACCCGGCAGATCGCCGACGCGGCGCGGGCCAACGCCACCAACCAGCTGATCAGCGTGCGGAAGGTGTACGAGCTGACCGGCCGGCTCGACGCCGACAAGGTCGGCGAGGCCGATGCCCGGATCGACTGTCCGGAGCTGCCGGAGCCGCTGCGGACGGCGGCCCTGGACGGGGAGCGGACCACCTACCTGGACATGTCCGGGCCGCACCCGGCGGTGTGGGCCGCCCGGCCGGTCGGCGGGGCGCACGTGCTGTCCGTACGGCTGTCGCTGGCCGACGACCGGGAGGAGCTGGCCGAGCTGGACCGCGGGCTCGTGGCGTACGCGGCGGTGATCGTGGCGCTCGCGGCGGTCGGCGGGGCGCTGCTGGCCAGCCGGCTGAGCAGGGAGCTGCGGACGGCCGCGGAGACGGCCCGCCGGATCAGCGCGGGCGAATTGGACGCGCGGATCGGGCTGTCCGGGGTGCCGGGGACGCGGGACGAGGTCGCGGAACTCTCCTCGGCGGTCGACACGATGGCCGCCAGCCTCCAGCACCGCCTGGAGGCCGAGCAGCGGTTCACGGCGGATGTGGCGCACGAGCTGCGGACCCCGCTGACGGGTCTGCACACCGCGGCCGAGCTGCTGCCGGCCGGGCGTCCGACGGAGCTCGTACGGGACCGGGTCGCGGCGCTGCGGACACTGACCGAGGACCTGCTGGAGGTGGCCCGGCTCGACGCCAACCGGGAGGAGCCGCAGCTGGCGGCGCACCGGCTGGGGCCGCTGGTGCACTCGATCACGCGGCGCTCGGGGGTGGCGGCCCTGGTGGTGGTGGGCGCGTACCCCGAGGAGGGGGCGGCGGAGCCGGAGGGGGCGGACGGGTTGGACGGGGCGGAGGGCGCGGCCGGGTCGGCGTACGTCCGCACCGATGTACGGCGCTTCGAGCGGATCCTGACGAACCTGCTGGTCAACGCGCGGCGGCACGGCGGGGAGCCGGTCACTGTGACGGTGTCCGGGACCACCGTGACCGTCCGGGACCGGGGGCCGGGCTTCCCGGAGAAGCTGCTGCGCGAGGGGCCGCAGCGGTTCCTGACCGGCGCCGCCGAACGCGGCCAGGGCACGGGGCTCGGCCTGACCATCGCCCTCGGGCAGGCGCAGGTGATCGGCGCACGGGTCGTCCTCGAGAACGTGCCGCCGTCGGGCGCCTCGGCCACGGTGGTGCTGCCGCCGGCCTGACCGCTTCCGCGCGGCCGGTCTCACCCGGACGGCGAAGGCGGCCCGAATGGCCGTATCAGGGCCTTTGACCTGCGCTGACGGTCCGGCGGAAGGGCCCGCGCGAGCGGACCTGACGGAACATCAGCAGGCGCGCCGCGGGCGGTCCGGGTTTCCTCGGAAGCACGACCCCGTGTCTCCAGGGAGCTCCCATGCGCCGACGTACGGCCCACGCGCTGACTGCCGCCGCGCTGACCTGCGCCGCCTTCGTCGGCCCCGTCGCCGGTGCGGTGGCCGCCGTGGACCTGGGCATGGTGGGCTTCGCACCCGGCGACTTCGCCCCGCTGGAGGTGTGGCCGAAGTCCGCGGCCCCGGGTGCCACCGTCACCGTGAACACCAAGGCCTGCGGGCCCGGCAGCCATGCGGAGGGCGATGCCACCACGGTGGGCGGCGGCCGGTTCAAGCTGGTCCCGGGCACCCACAAGGAGGTGGTCGTGGGCCAGTTCCAGGTCGCCCGCGGCACCCGCCCGGGCACCTACGGCATCGGGGCGACCTGCGCGAACGGCAAGTTCGCCACCGGCGACCTGGTCGTCACCGAACGAGGCCCGCAGGGCCACGTCCAGACCGGGGTGGGCGGTGGCACGACCACCACCAGCGACCCCGCCAAGATCGCGGCGGGAGCGGCAGTGCTGGCCGCGACCGCCGTCGGCGGTACCTGGCTCCTGCGTCGCCGGGCGAGCGGCACGCGGAGCTGACGGACGCCCACCGCGGCTCCGGCCGCGGTCCGACCGGTACCGTCCCCCGTCGCCCGCCCCGCGAGGTCCCCCCGTTCGCGGGGCCGGGCGACGGCCAGTCACCCCGAAACGGAAGGCCGAGGGGGTACGCATGGGTGGCGATTTCCGCGGAGCCCGCCACGGAGGCCTCGTGGCCCTCGCCGCCTGCATCGGCATCTGGCTCGTGACCAGCGGCTCCCGCGAGCCCGTCGGGCCGCCGCTGCCCTCCCCCGCCGAGGCCCTGACCGCCGCCGGCGCCACGGGCCCCGGGATCGCCCCGCTGACCGGATCACCGCCCCGGCGGATCCGGATCCCCTCCATCCGGGTCGACGCCCCGCTGACCGGGCTCGGCCTCCAGCCGGGCGGCAGCCTCGAAGTGCCGCCGCCGGACCGGCCCGACCTGGCCGGCTGGTACCGCGACGGCACCACCCCGGGCGCCACCGGCACGGCGGTCATCGCGGGGCACGTGGACGACTCCGCCGGGCCCGGGGTCTTCTACCACCTGGGAGCCCTGCGCCGCGGGGCCGCCGTCGAGGTCCCGCGCGCGGACGGCCGTACCGCCGTGTTCACCGTCCACGCGGTCGAGGTCTACGACGCCAAGGCCTTTCCCGACACCCGCGTGTACGGCCCTTCGGCGCGCGCCGAGCTCCGGGTGATCACCTGCGGCGGCGGGTTCTCGCCGCGTACGGGCTACCGCGGCAACGTGGTCGTCTTCGCGCACCTCACCGGGACGTACTGACCGGCTACCCCCACTGCTCGAGGCCGAGCTTGACCACCAGCGCGCCCACCACCGTCAGCAGCACGCCGCGGACGAAGCCGCTGCCCTTCTTGAGGGCCATGCCGGCGCCGACCATGCCGCCGGCCAGGTTGAACGCGGCCATCAGCGCGGCCAGCTGCCACAGGACCATGCCCTGGTAGGCGAACATCGCGAGCGCCCCGGCGTTCGTGCAGACGTTGACGATCTTGGCGGTCGCGGAGGCGGTGACCAGGTCGAGGTGGAGCAGGGCGGTGAGCGCGAGGACCAGGAAGGTGCCGGTGCCCGGCCCGATGAGCCCGTCGTAGAAGCCGATGCCGAGACCGGCGAGGCCGATGGCGAGGAAGACCCGCTGCCTGCTGACCGGCGAGGCACCGGGGGCGGTGCCGAAGGCGGGCCGGAAGAGCACGAAGGCGGCGACGACCACGAGCACCACCATGATCAGCGGACGCATCGCGTCCTTGCTGATGCCGCCGGCCAGCGCGGCGCCGCCCATCGAGCCGGCGAGCGCGGCGACGCCGATGCGGACGGCGAGCTTCACGTCCACCGGGGCTTTGCGGAGGTAGGTGACGGCCGCGCCGGTGGTGCCGACGATGGCGACGGCCTTGTTGGTCCCGAGGACGGTGGCCGGGTGGGCGTTCGGCAGGCCGAGCAGCAGGGCGGGCAGGAGCAGCAGGCCACCGCCGCCCACCACGGCGTCGATCCAGCCGGCGGCCGCCGCGGCCACGCACAATATGATGATCATGGTCAAGGAGATGTCAGGCACCACCTGACCCTATGGACCTGTCAGGTGTCGTATCCATCAATCCCCGGAAACTTGCGCAAAGGTTGAGCTTTGCCGGGCCGGCACCCGGTCCGGGGCCACCGGAGCCGCCGGGTCCACGGCCGCGGTCAGCACGCTGGCGACCAGCACACTGGCCAGCCCCAGGCCCAGACCGAGCCCGCCGGCCGGCAGCGGAGGCCGGCGGGGTCTGCGGTGCCGGGCCCTGGCGGCGGGGGCGGCGGCCGGCGCGGACAGGGGCAGGGCGATGTGCAGCGGATGGCGCATGGGAGCGGGGCCTCTCGGGAACTGAAGTCGGAAGCTGAAGGCGGGGACTCAAGGCGGAAGCCGGCGTCGGAAACTGACGTCGGAAGCCGAAGAGCGGGGCTCGAACCGGACGCCCGGTCAGAGGCCGAAGCATTCGGAATGGATGTGTCCGGCCGGCACCCCGGCCCGCAGCAGCCCCGTCTGGGCCGCTTCGGCCATCCCCGGCGGCCCGCACAGGTACACGTCGTGCTCCGCCAGGTCCGGCACCAGCGCGGCCAGCGCCTGCGGGGCGAGCGGATCGTACGCGGACCCCGAGGGCCCCAGCAGGTAGTGCAGCCCGGCCTGCCGCTCGGCCGCGATGGCCTCCAGCTCGGCGCGCAGGACGAGCTGCTCCTCGGCCCCGGCCCGGTAGAGCAGGGTGATGTCCCCGGGGGCGCCGGGCAGCGTCTCGAACAGGGCCCGCATCGGCGTGATCCCGACCCCGCCCGCGATCAGCAGCACCTTGGGCCGGGTCCGCCGGGCGGCGGTGAGCGCCCCGAACGGCCCGGTGGCCAGGACCCGCGTGCCCGGCCGCAGCCGGCGGATCCGCCGGGAGTGGCCGCCGAGCCCCTTGACGGTGATGCGCAGGGTGTTGCCGCGGACCGGGGCGGACAGCGAGAAGGGCAGGGCGGTGTGCCACAGCCGCCGCTGGAGGAACCGCCAGCGCAGGAACTGGCCCGGCTCCGCGCGCAGTTCCGCCAGGTGCTCCCCGTACATGACGACGGAGACCACCCCGGGCCCCTCGGCCCTGACCTCCGCGACGCGCAGCGCGTGCCGCAGGGCCTGCCGTACGGGGACCACGGCCCGGTACCAGAGCAGCAGGACGGCGACCACGGCGTGGGCGAGCGCCCAGAACCAGGCGACGAGGGCGAGATCGGGGCCGGCGAGCTGGTGTCCGAAGGCGAGGGCGGCCGCGAGGTAGACGAGCAGGTGCACCCCGCGCCAGGTTTCGTGGGACACCCGGCGGCGTACCGCCCGGGCGGAGGTCACACCGACCGCGGCCAGGAGGACGGTCCCGGCCGTGGCGGCGGCGAGCGCGGGGTAGCCGAGCAGCTCCCGGACGGCGGAGACCAGGTCGACCCCCTCGTGCACGGCGTATCCGAGCAGGGCGAAGAGCCCGTGCCCGAAGCAGAGGAGCAGGACGTGCCGGCCGCCGAGCGCGTGCCAGCGGGCGAGCCGGCCGGCGCCGACGCCGTGCTCGACGGCGGGTACCCGGGCCATCAGGAACAGCAGCACCAGCACCCCGTACCCGGCGAGCAGGCCGGTCAGGTGCGCGGCGGTGGCGAACAGCGCGTCGGGCCGGGCCGAGGGCCGCACCTGCACCGCCCAGAGCAGGGTCACCGCCCCCGCCCCGCCCAGCATCCCGCCCCTGACCAGCCCCGCCACATCTCGCATACGGGTCACGCTAAGGGCCCGCCGGAGGGGTTCGGTGATCCTTAAGACCGCCTTGAGGGAGGCCTCACCGACGCTTAACCCGTGCGCTGAGGGCGGCGTTCCGTCCGGGTAACAAGGGCGATGCGGCGGGGAAACAGCGGACCCGCACGCTCGGGGCATGACCTCGAAGCAGCGTGTGGTGGTGATCGGCGGCGGCCTCGCCGGCCTGCGGCTCGCCGCGCGGCTGACCGGCGGCGCGGCGGTGACCGTACTCGGTGAGGAGCAGCACGTTCCGTACAACCGGGTGCTGCTCGCCGAGGTGCTGGCCGGCCGGTACGCGCCGGAGGTGGCCGCCCTCCCGGAGGCCGGTCCGGTGCTGCGGCGGGGGGTGCGCGCGGTCCGCGTGGACCGCGCCGACCGGACCGTCCACTGCGACGACGGCGCCGCCCTGGCCTACGACACGCTGGTGCTGGCCACCGGATCGAACCCGGTGCTGCCGCCGCTGCGGGGGCTGTTCGAGCCCGAGGGCCGGGATCTGCCCGACGGGGTCCACGCGTTCCGCACGATGGACGACTGCCTGGAGCTCTCGGCCGCCGTACGTCCGGGCGTGCGGGCGGTGGTGATCGGCGGGGGCCTGCTGGGCGTCTCGGCGGCCCGTGCGCTGGCCGCGCGGGGGGCGCAGGTGGTCCTGTCGCAGCAGGCGGCGCGGCTGATGGAACGCCAGCTGGACGCGGAGGCGTCCGCGTTGCTCCATGCCCACCTCGAAGCGCTGGGCGTGGAGATCCACACGGAATGCCGGGTCCGCGGCCTGTCGACTGCGGCTACGGCGCCGCTGCCGGGGGCGCAGCGTCGTGTCACCGGGGTCGAGCTGGCCGACGGGTATCGGCTGGAGGCCGATCTCGTCGTGCTCGCCTGCGGCGTGCGCCCCCGCACCGGGCTCGCGCAGGCCGCCGGGCTCGACGTGCGCAAGGGCATCGTGGTCGACAACCGGCTGCGCACCAGCGACCCCCGGATCCACGCCATCGGCGACTGCGCCGAGCACGCCGGCCAGGTGTACGGCCTGGCCGGGGCCGCGTTGGAGCAGGCCGATGTCCTCGCCGCGGTACTGAACGGCGCGGACGCCTCGTACACCGGCACCCGCGCCCTCACCCGCCTCACCCTCACCACCGCCGGAGGCACCGGCACCGGCACCGGCACCAGCGCCGGCGCCGGCCCCTTCGACCTCGCCTGCTTCGGCGAGACGACCCCCCGCCCCGGCGACGACGTGGTCCGCTTCGCCGACGCCACCCGGCGGACCTACCGGACGGTCGTCCTGCGCGACGACCGCCTCGTCGGCGGGGTCCTGCTCGGCGAGCTCTCCACCGTGGGCGCCGTCGCCCGCACCTGGGAGGGCGACGAGGCACCCCTCGACCTGTTCCACCTGCTCACCGACGACGGAGGCCACTGACATGACCGAGCCCCTGCCCGCGATCGTGCTCATCGGGCACGGCATGGTCGGCCAGCGCTACCTGGAGGCTCTCGCCGAGCGCGGTGCGACCCGGTCCCACCGGATCACCGTGCTCTGCGAGGAGCCCCGGCCCGCCTACGACCGCGTCCACCTGACCTCGTACTTCTCCGGCAGCACCGCCGAGGACCTGTCCATGACGCCCGCCGGGTTCATGGCGGAGCACGGCATCGACCTGCACCTGGGCGACCCCGCCGAGCACATCGACCGGGCCGCCCGCACCGTCACCTCCCGCTCCGGGCAGGTGTTCCCGTACGACGTCCTGGTCCTGGCCACCGGCAGCTTCCCCTTCGTGCCGCCCGTCCCCGGCAAGGACGCCCCCGGCTGCTTCGTCTACCGCACGATCGAGGACCTCCTCGCGATCGAGGAGTACGCGAAGGGCCGCACCAGCGGCGCGGTCGTCGGCGGCGGCCTGCTCGGGCTGGAGGCGGCCGGCGCGCTCCAGGGGCTCGGGCTCGCCACCCGCGTGGTGGAGTTCGCCCCGCGCCTGATGCCCGTCCAGGTCGACGAAGGCGGCGGCGCCGCCCTGCTGCGCACCATCGAGTCCATGGGCCTCACCGTCCACACCGGTGTCGGCACCCAGGAGGTGCTGACGGGCGAGGACGGCCACGTCAGCGGCATGCTGCTGTCCGACGGATCCGCCGTCGACACCGACCTCGTCGTCTTCTCCGCCGGGGTCCGCCCCCGCGACCAGCTGGCCCGCGCCTCGGGCCTGGACGTCGGCGACCGCGGCGGCATCGCGGTGGACTCCCGCTGCCGCACCTCCGACCCGCGCGTCTACGCCATCGGCGAGTGCGCGCTGGCCTGCGACGGCCGCGTCTACGGCCTGGTCGCGCCCGGCTACGAGATGGCCGAGACGGCCGCCGACGATCTGCTGGGCCGGGAGAAGGAGTTCACCGGGGCCGATCTGTCCACCAAGCTCAAGCTGCTCGGCGTGGACGTGGCCTCCTTCGGCGACGCCCACGGCAGCGCACCGGGCAGCCTCGACGTGGTCTGGTCCGACTCCCGTTCCGGTGTCTACAAGAAGCTGGTGGTCTCCCCGGACGGGGTGCTGCTCGGCGGGGTGCTCGTCGGCGACGCGGACGCGTACGGCCTGCTGCGCCCGCTCACCGGCAGCGTGCCGCCCGTCGCCCCCGAGCAGCTGGTCCTGCCGGCCGGTGTCGGCGCGCCCGTCGCGCTCGGCCCGTCCGCGCTCCCCGACCACGCGGTGATCTGCTCCTGCCACAACGTCACGAAGAAGGCCATCGCCGCCTGCGCCACCCTCGCCGAGGTGAAGAAGTGCACCAAGGCGGGCACCGGCTGCGGCAGCTGCGTCAAGGTGATCGGACAACTGCTGCCCGCCGCGGCCGACAAGGGGCTGTGCGGCTGCTTCCCCTTCACCCGCGCCGAGCTCTACGAGATCGTCCGCACCCGGCGGCTGGCCTCCTACCAGGAGCTCCTCGACGGCCACGGCCGTCCCGAGGCCCGCGGCGGCGACGGCTGCGAGGTGTGCAAGCCCACCGTCGGCTCGATCATCGCCTCCCTCGCCCCGGCCGTCGGCGCCAGCGGCTACGTGCTGGAGGGGGAGCAGGCCGCGCTCCAGGACACCAACGACCACTTCCTCGCGAACATGCAGCGCAACGGCTCGTACTCGGTGGTCCCGCGCATCCCCGGCGGCGAGATCACCCCGGAGCGGCTGATCGTGATCGGCGAGGTGGCCCGCGACTTCGGCCTCTACACGAAGATCACCGGAGGGCAGCGCATCGACCTGTTCGGCGCGCGCGTGGACCAGCTCCCGCGGATCTGGGCCCGGCTCGTCGACGCCGGGTTCGAGTCCGGGCACGCGTACGGGAAGGCCCTGCGGACGGTGAAGTCCTGCGTCGGGCAGACCTGGTGCCGCTACGGAGTGCAGGACAGCGTACGGATGGCCATCGACCTGGAGCTGCGCTACCGGGGGCTGCGCGCCCCGCACAAGCTCAAGTCGGCGGTCTCCGGCTGCGCCCGCGAGTGCGCGGAGGCGCAGAGCAAGGACTTCGGGGTCATCGCCACGGCGAGCGGCTGGAACCTCTACGTGGGCGGCAACGGCGGGGCCACCCCGCGCCATGCCGACCTCCTCGCCCAGGACCTGTCCGATGCGGAACTGGTCCGGCTGATCGACCGGTTCCTGATGTTCTACATCCGCACCGCCGACCGCCTGGAGCGGACCTCGACCTGGCTGGAGCGGCTGGAGGGCGGCCTGTCCCACCTGCGGGACGTCATCGTGCACGACTCGCTGGGGCTGTGCGCGGAGCTGGAGTCGCTGATGGCCGAACACGTGGCGCACTACCGCGACGAATGGGCCGAGACGCTCGGGGACCCGGAGCGGCTGCGCCGGTTCGTGTCGTTCGTGAACGCGCCCGGGGCGCCCGACCCGACCGTGAAGTTCGTCCCCGAGCGCGACCAGGTCAAGCCCGACCTGGCCGTCCTGACCATTGGAGGAGCCGTCCGATGACCGTCGAACTGAAGGTGGCCGAAGGCTGGCTGACGGTGTGCGAGCTGTCCGCGCTGATCCCCGGGCGGGGGGTGGCGGCCCTGCTGCCCGACGGGAGCCAGGCGGCGGTGTTCGTCGACCGCGCGGGCCGTCCGTACGCCATCGGGAACCAGGACCCCTTCACGGGCGCGCACGTGCTGTCGCGGGGGCTGCTGGGGAGTGCGGCGGGCCGGCCGTTCGTGGCCTCGCCGCTGCTCAAGCAGCGCTTCGACCTGGAGTCGGGGCGCTGTCTGGACGACGAGGAGGTGGCGGTCCGTACCTATCCGGTGCGGACCGCCGCGACCTCGTAGCCGGCATCAGCCCTCGATGGCGGCCGGGTCCATCCAGACGTACTCCCACACGTGGTGGTCCAGGTCCTCGAAGGCGCGGCCGTACATGAAGCCCAGGTCCATGGGCGGCCGCGGCTCGGTGGCGCCGGCCGCGAGCGCGGCGTCGACGACCTCGTCGACCTTGGCGCGGCTGTCCGCGCTGAGGGCGACCATCACCTCGGTGGTCTTGGCGGCGTCGGCGACCGGCTTGGTGGCGAACGACGCGAACTTCTCCTCGGTCAGCAGCATCGCGAAGATGGTGTCGCTGATCACCAGGGAGGCGGCGGTCTCGTCGGAGAACTGCGGGTTGAAGGAGTAGCCGAGCTTCTCCCAGAAGGCCCGGGCGGCGTCCAGGTCCTTGACCGGCAGGTTGACGAAGATCATCTGGGGCTGGGACATCTCGGTCTCTCTTCTTCTCGCGCGGTGTTCGCTGCTTTCGAGAGGTAGACCGGGGGACGCGAGGAAACTCATCGCTCTGCGCGGGATTTTTCCGAGATTTCTTCCCGGCCCTGCCCGGCAGGCCAAAACCGCAGGTCAGGCCACCGAGCGCAGCTCCACCGCCGCCAGCGGGACGAAGCCGAGGCCGTCCTCGCCGTCCATGGCCGCCCCGTCGCCCGCGAGCCGCTTGTGCAGGGCCAGCGCGATCCGCTCGCCCTGGGCCTTGGCCCGCTCGGCGTTCGGGCCCCGGTGCAGTCCGTCGATGGTGGCGTGCCACAGCTGGACCCAGCGGCCGAAGTCGGCGGCGGTCAGCGACCGCACCGAGTGCAGGGCGGCGTGCGGGCCGAAGGCGTCGCGCCGGTACTCGGCGGAGCGGAAGAGGGCCCGCTCCCAGAAGTCGGTGATCCGGGGCAGGTGGACTTCGAGGTCCGTGCCGGCGATCTCGGTGAAGAAGGGGCCGATGGCGGAATCGGCGAAGGCCGCCGTGTAGAAGCGGCGCAGCACGACGTCGAGGTCGGCGCGGCCCGAGATGTCGTCGGCGGCGGCGAAGTGGTTCATCGCTCCACCATCCTTCCGCACGGCGGGCCTCCCCAGGGCAGAAAGTCCCGCCGTACGTCACATCGTGGGCGCCCGGGCGCTCCGAAAGGCCTGCCGGAGGATTGAACCTGAGCGGTCGCTCATGCGTAATGAGGAATTGGCGCCACGTCAACTGGCGCCTCCTAGGTTCCTCGACGCGTGCGACCCCGCGTCCGACCGGCCGCGGGGCCTTCCTCCCACAGGAGTGACCGTGGAACGTCGTACCTTCCTGCGCGGCGCGGTGATCGGTTCGTCGGCCGCCGCCTTCGGCGGAACGTTGATGCACGGGGCGGCCTACGCGGCGCCCGCCCAGCCCGGCGCCGGACCGTACGGAGCGCTCGGCGCGGCGGATGCGAACGGCATCCAGCTGCCGGCCGGCTTCACCAGCCGGGTGATCGCGCGCTCCGGCCAGACCGTCGCCGGCACCTCGTACCGCTGGCACAACGCCCCGGACGGCGGCGCCTGTTACACGGACGGCGCGGGCTGGATCTACGTGTCGAACTCGGAGGTCAACCCCTCCGGGGGCGCGAGCGCGGTCAGGTTCGACTCCTCCGGCACCGTCACCGGCGCCTACCGGATCCTCTCCAACACCCGGCAGAACTGCGCGGGCGGCAAGACCCCGTGGAACACGTGGCTCTCCTGCGAGGAGGTCGACCGCGGCTACGTCTACGAGGCCGATCCGTACGGCGTGAACGCGTCCGTGCAGCGGGCCGCGATGGGCCGCTTCAAGCACGAGGCGGCCGCGGCCGACCCGGTGCGCAAGGTGATCTACCTGACCGAGGACGAGAGCAGCGGCTGCTTCTACCGCTTCGTCCCGACCACCTGGGGAAACCTTTCCTCGGGCACCCTCCAGGTCCTCAAGGCCGGTACCGCCACCTCCGGTTCCTTCACCTGGGCGAACGTCCCGGACCCGGACGGCTCGCCGACCGCCACCCGCAGCCAGGTCTCCGGGTCGAAGAAGTTCAACGGCGGCGAGGGCTGCCACTACGCCAACGACACGGTCTGGTTCACCACCAAGGGCGACAACCGGGTCTGGCAGCTCAACCTCGCGAACAACACGTACGAGCTGGCGTACGACGACTCCCTGGTGCCGGGCGGCGCCGCCCCGCTGACGGGTGTCGACAACGTCACCGGATCCTCGTTCGGCGATCTGTACGTCGCCGAGGACGGCGGCACCATGGAGATCTGCGTGATCACCCCGGACGACGTGGTGGCGCCGTTCCTGCGGATCACCGGCCAGTCCTCCTCGGAGATCGCCGGCCCGGCCTTCTCCCCCGCCGGCAACCGGCTGTACTTCTCCAGCCAGCGCGGTACGAGCGGCAGCTCGTCGGCCGGCATCACCTACGAGGTGACGGGCCCGTTCCGCACCTGAGCCCCGTACCGTCGCGGCCCCCGGCGCCCAGCCGGGGGCCGCGGCGTTTCACGAGGCCACCGCGCCGCCCTTGAGCAGCGCGGCCCCCAGCGGGGTCACGGTGTGCAGCACCGCGTTGCCGTGCCGCAGCGTCGTCACCAGCCCCGCCTCGCGCATCACGCAGGCGTGCTGGCTCGCCGAGGCCAGCGAGACCCCGGCCCGGCGGGCCAGTTCGCTGGTGGTGGCGCCGTCGCCGATGGCCCGCAGCACCACCGAGCGGGTGTGGCCCACCAGCTTGCCCAGCGTGCGCCGGCGCTGCTCCTCGACGTGCACGGTGCGCGCCGCCTCGCCGCCCGCCGGGGCCGAGGCCAGGTGCGAGGCGGCCGGGTAGACCAGCACCGGCGGCAGCTCCGGATCGTGCAGGGTCACCGCGGTGCGCCGGCAGAAGAAGGACGGCTGGAGCAGCAGCCCGCGCCCCCGCAGCCGTACGTCCCGGTCCACCGGGTAGTCGCACTCGAGCACCGGGGCCCGCCAGCGCAGCATCGGCGGCAGCGAGGCCAGCAGCTCGTCCGCGCCCCCGTCCAGCAGGGCGCGGCCGCGCGCGGCGCGCTCGGCCTCTATCTGCGCCTGTATGTGCGTCCAGTACGGCTCCACGGCCGCCCGGTGGTAGGCGCGCAGCTCGCCCAGGAGCCTGGGCAGGTGTTTGGTGCCGCCGTCCATGAACTCCCGTAGCCGCGGGGCGATCGGCGCTCCGGCGCCCGCACCCGGTCCGCTGCCCGCGCCCGCTCCCGCGCCGGACCCGCCGGCGAGCAGCACGAGCTCGCGCCGCAGCCGGTCCGGCCGGAGCCCGCGCAGCGCGTCGAGCGCCACGTCCCACCCGTACTGCCCCTCCACCGGGGTCAGGAAATCGGGAAAATATCCGCGCGCCGGTATGAGCATGCCGAGCGTGCGTGTTTCACCATTCAACCTGCCCCGCGTTTCCGTTCGCCATTCACCGAACAACCGGGCATCACGCCGGTCCCTTAAGCGGTGAAAGCTGAGAATCGTTTCCCACAACGCATCGGGACGCCCTGCCATCCGTACGCGTGCCAGGTCCACTCCAGTGAAATGGATACGCAGCACCGAACCCCCACCTGTGCAACCGCAATCCCCCCGCCCCATGAGTATGCATGCCGTCACACGTGGTCACCACGCCCTTTCGGCCACAGTTGAAACCCCTTTCGGCAGGAGCGTGACAACCGAAATCCTGTACTCCGCCGGGCACACTCCGATGCGACCGAAACGCTCCGTGAAGGCCGTGGGGGGCTTTGCGGGGCCTGGCGGTCGGTCGCACCGGGAAGCGCCGACGTGCCCGGCAGAATGACAGCGGCGGTGGACGGGTGGGGATCCGTCCACCGCCTGCTGGCGTAAAGATTTGTTGAACAGAAAAAAATAGGGCGCGCCCGCCACCGGGCAGTCAGGGAACCCGGGGGCAGGCGCGGTCTATGGGGGCCCTTCTCAGGGGCCGGGGATCAGCGGCTGTCGCTGCCCTTCGCCTCGGCGGCGGCGCGGCCGGCCTCCAGGCGCGCGACCGGAATCCGGAACGGCGAGCAGGAGACGTAGTCGAGGCCGACCTCGTGGAAGAAGTGGACGGACTCGGGGTCACCGCCGTGCTCGCCGCAGACGCCGAGCTTGAGGTCGGGGCGGGTGGCCCGGCCCTGCTCGACCGCGTGGCGGACCAGCGAGCCGACGCCGTCCTTGTCGATGGTCTCGAAGGGCGAGACCCCGAAGATGCCCTTCTCCAGGTACGCGGTGAAGAAGCTGGCCTCGACGTCGTCGCGGGAGAAGCCCCACACCGTCTGGGTCAGGTCGTTCGTACCGAAGGAGAAGAACTGCGCGGCCTCGGCGATCTGCCCGGCCGTCAGGGCGGCGCGCGGCAGCTCGATCATCGTGCCGATGGTCAGCTTGAGGTTCGTGCCGGTGGCCGCCTCGACCTCGGCGATGACCTGGTCGGCCTCGTCGCGGACGATCTCCAGCTCCTGGACGGTGCCGACGAGCGGGACCATGATCTCGGCGCGCGGGTCGCCCTTGGCGTTCTTGCGCTCGGCCGCGGCCTCGGCGATCGCCCGGACCTGCATCTTGAACAGACCGGGGATGACCAGGCCCAGGCGGACGCCGCGCAGGCCCAGCATCGGGTTCTGCTCGTGCAGCTTGTGGACGGCCTGGAGCAGGCGCAGGTCGTTCTCGTTGTGGTCCTTGCGGGACTCGGCGAGGGCGACGCGCACCGACAGCTCGGTGATGTCGGGCAGGAACTCGTGCAGCGGCGGGTCCAGGAGGCGGACGGTGACGGGCAGGCCGTCCATCGCCTCGAACAGCTCGACGAAGTCCTTCTTCTGCAGCGGCAGGAGGGCACTGAGTGCCTCCTCGCGCTCCTCGTCGGTGTCCGCGAGGATCAACCGCTCCACGAGTTCGCGGCGCTCGCCGAGGAACATGTGCTCGGTGCGGCACAGGCCGATGCCCTGGGCTCCGAAGCGGCGGGCGCGCAGCGCGTCCTCGGCGTTGTCGGCGTTGGCGCGCACCCGCAGGCGGCGGACGCGGTCCGCGTAGGCCATGATCCGGTGCACGGCGGCGACCAGCTCGTCGGCGTCGTCGGCGCCGGCGTGCATGCGGCCCTCGAAGTACTCGACGACCGGGGACGGTACGACGGGTACCTCACCGAGGTAGACCTTGCCGGTGGAGCCGTCGATGGAGACGACGTCGCCCTCTTCGATGACCGTGTCGCCGACCGTCATGCGGCGGCGCTTGGTGTCGACGTCGAGCTCCTCGGCGCCGCAGACACAGGTCTTGCCCATGCCGCGGGCGACGACGGCGGCGTGCGAGGTCTTGCCGCCGCGCGAGGTCAGGATGCCCTCGGAGGCGATCATGCCGTCCAGGTCGTCCGGGTTGGTCTCGCGGCGGATCAGGATGACCTTCTCGCCGGACCGGGACCACTTGACGGCCGTGTACGAGTCGAAGACGGCCTTGCCGACGGCCGCGCCCGGGGAGGCGGCGATGCCGCGGCCGAGCAGCTCGGTCCCCTTCTTGCCGCCGGCACCCTCGTCGAACCGCGGGAACATCAGCTGCGCCAGCTGGTGGCCGGTGACGCGCTGGAGGGCCTCGGCCTCGTCGATCAGGCCCTGGTCCACGAGCTGCGTGGCGATGCGGAAGGCGGCACCGGCGGTGCGCTTGCCGACGCGCGTCTGGAGCATCCACAGCTGGCCGCGCTCGATGGTGAACTCGATGTCGCAGAGATCCTTGTAGTGGGTCTCCAGCGTCTCCATGATCGTCATGAGCTGGTCGTACGAGGCCTTGTCGATGGCCTCCAGGTCCGCGAGCGGCACGGTGTTGCGGATGCCCGCGACCACGTCCTCGCCCTGGGCGTTCTGGAGGTAGTCGCCGTAGACGCCCTGGTGGCCGCTGGCCGGGTCGCGGGTGAAGGCGACGCCGGTGCCCGAGTCGGGGCCGAGGTTGCCGAAGACCATGGAGCAGATGTTGACCGCGGTGCCCAGGTCGCTCGGGATGCGCTCCTGGCGGCGGTAGAGCTTGGCGCGGTCGGTGTTCCACGAGTTGAAGACCGCCTCGACGGCGAGGTCCAGCTGCTCGCGGGCGTCCTGCGGGAACTCGCGGCCGGCTTCCTTCGCCACGATCTTCTTGAAGTGCTTGACCAGCTTCTTCAGGTCGGCGGCGTCGAGGTCGGTGTCGACGGTGACCTTCTTGGCGGCCTTGGCCTCGTCGAGGGCGTCCTCGAAGAGCTCGCCGTCGACGTCCAGGACGGTCTTGCCGAACATCTGGATGAGGCGGCGGTACGAGTCCCACGCGAAGCGCTCATTGCCGGCCTGGGAGGCGAGGCCGGTGACGGAGTCGTCGGAGAGGCCGATGTTGAGGACCGTGTCCATCATGCCCGGCATCGAGAACTTGGCGCCGGAGCGGACGGAGACCAGGAGCGGGTCGTCCGACTGGCCGAGCTTCTTGCCCATCTTCGTCTCGAGGGCGGCAAGGTGGGCGCTGACCTCGTCGCGCAGCTCGGCCGGGGCCGTGCCGCTGTCGAGGTAGACCTTGCAGGCCTCGGTGGTGATGGTGAAGCCGGGAGGGACCGGGAGGCCCAGGTTGGTCATCTCGGCGAGGTTGGCACCCTTGCCGCCGAGAAGGTCCTTGAGGTCGCGGTTTCCCTCGGTGAAGTCGTAGACGAACTTCTGATCTTTGTTTTCCGACACGGGTCTCGACTCCTCGAGGCTCGGTGGCTGCCCTGACGGCCAGGAACATACCCAGATCGAAGGCTTCTGGGTACGTCCACTTGGTCGTCATGCGGCTGTAACCACCCGTGCGCCAGCAGATCGAAAGTAACTCACGGGTAATCAGAACGTACCAACAGCCTTCACTTCCCGAATGGGGAGGTGGGTTTTGAAGCCTGATCACGCTCGGATGAGCGATCATCGATACATTTGCGTTCAAGTCTTGAACGCACAAAGGGTGGCACCCAGTGCCACCCTTTGAAAGTCTTACCCGTGACTTCAGCGCTCATCTGAGCGAAACCCCTCCCATGCGTGGCGTATATCACGCAACACGGAGGGCGATTTGTCAGCCTCCGGAGGTGTCCAGTTCCGCTTCCTCGCTGACGCCCGCGCAGTCGTACGGGTCCTTCAGCCAGCCCTCCGGCAGGACAACCCGGTTGTTTCCGGACGTCCGGCCCCGAGGGCCGTCCGCACTCTCCGGCCAGGCCTGATCCAAGTCGAGCTCGCTCAGATGAGCGTTCAGTTCGGCCAGGGAGGAGGTGACCGCCAGCCTCTTGCGCATCTCGGAGCCGACCGAGAAGCCCTTGAGGTACCAGGCCACGTGCTTACGGAAGTCGATCACCCCGCGCGCCTCGTCGCCGATCCACTCCCCCAGCAGCTGCGCGTGGCGGTGCATGGTGCCCGCGACCTCGCGCAGCGTGGGCTTGTGGAAGTCCTCCGGGCGGCCTTCGAAGGCCGCCACCAGGTCGTTGAACAGCCACGGCCGCCCCAGGCAGCCGCGGCCGACGACCACGCCGTCGCAGCCGGTCTCGCGGACCATCCGCAGCGCGTCCTCGGCGCACCAGATGTCGCCG
This sequence comes from Streptomyces sp. NPDC058525, assembly GCF_042719495.1. Taxonomy (NCBI): domain Bacteria; kingdom Bacillati; phylum Actinomycetota; class Actinomycetes; order Kitasatosporales; family Streptomycetaceae; genus Streptomyces; species Streptomyces sp. NPDC058525. The sequence continues at coordinate 67,837 of NZ_JBHXNP010000004.1, read as the reverse complement.
TTGCCGAGCACCGGGATCTCCGGCACGTGCTCCTTGAGCCGTGCGATGGCCTCCCAGTCGGCGGTGCCGCCGTAGTGCTGGGCCGTGGTGCGGCCGTGCAGGGCGATGGCGGTGACGCCCTCCTCGACAGCGATCCGGCCGGCGTCGAGGTAGGTGAGGTGGTCGTCGTCGATGCCCTTGCGCATCTTCATGGTCACCGGGAGGTCGCCGGCGCCGGCGACGGCCTCGCGCAGGATCGCGCGCAGCAGGTTCCGCTTGTACGGGAGCGCGGAGCCGCCACCCTTGCGGGTGACCTTGGGGACCGGGCAGCCGAAGTTGAGGTCGATGTGGTCGGCGCGGTCCTCCTCGACGATCATGCGGACCGCCTTGCCGACCGTCACCGGGTCGACTCCGTACAGCTGGATCGAGCGGGGCTTCTCGGTCTCGTCGAAGTGGATCAGCTGCATGGTCTTCTCGTTGCGCTCGACCAGGGCGCGCGTCGTGATCATCTCGCTCACGAACAGCCCCTTGCCGCCTGAGAACTCCCGGCAGAGGGTACGGAACGGGGCATTGGTGATGCCGGCCATCGGCGCGAGCACCACCGGCGGCTGCACGGTGTACGGGCCGATCGCGAGGGGCGGAGGGAGCGTGGTCATCCGCCCATTGTCCCGCATGCCGAGGGGGTGCGGCAGACGTACGATCGGCGGCATGATCGAGCCGAGTCAGCCGAGCCGCCGGCAGCGCATGCTCGTCCTGGCGATCTGCTGCATGAGCCTGCTGATCGTCAGCCTCGACAACACCGTGCTCAACGTCGCGCTCCCGTCGATGCGCCGCGAGCTCGACGCCTCGGTCGCGGGGCTGCAGTGGACCATCGACGCGTACACGCTCGTCCTGGCCTCGCTGCTGATGCTCGCGGGCTCCACGGCCGACCGGATCGGCCGCCGCAAGGTGTTCATCGCCGGCCTGCTGGCCTTCACCGCCGGCTCCCTGCTGTGCTCGCTCGCCCCCAGCCTCGGCTGGCTCGTCTTCTTCCGGATGGTCCAGGCCATCGGCGGGGCGATGCTCAACCCGGTGGCGATGTCGATCATCACCAACACCTTCACCGATCCGGCCGAACGGGCCCGGGCCATCGGCGTGTGGGGCGCGGTCGGCGGCATCTCCATGGCCGCGGGCCCGCTGATCGGCGGGGTGCTGGTGGACTCCGTGGGCTGGCGCTCGATCTTCCTGATCAACCTGCCGATCGGCCTGGCGGCGCTCGTCCTCACCCTGCGCCACATCTCCGAGTCCCGGGCGGCCCGGCCGCGCCGCCCGGACCCGGTGGGCCAGGTGCTGGTCATCGCGCTGCTCGGCAGTCTCACGTACGGGATCATCGAGGCGCCGGCCGCGGGCTGGCGCTCGCCGCTGATCATGGGCTGCGGGGTGGTGGCCGTCGCCTCGTTCGTGGGACTGCTGGTCTACGAGCCCCGGCGCAAGGAGCCGCTGATCGATCTCCGGTTCTTCCGGAGCGCACCCTTCAGCGGGTCGACGGTGATCGCGATCAGCGCCTTCGCCGGACTGGCCGGCTTCCTCTTCCTGAACACGCTCTACCTCCAGGACGTGCGCGGGCTGAACGCGCTGCACGCCGGGCTCTACATGCTGCCGATGGCGGCTCTGACCGTGGTGTTCGCGCCGATCGCGGGGCGGCTGGTGGGCTCCCGGGGGCCCCGGATCTGCCTGCTGATCGCGGGGGTGGCGATGGGGGCGAGCGGGCTGCTCTTCGCGCTCTTCGAGGCCGAGACGTCCAACCCGCTCCTGTTCACCGGGTACGTGCTGTTCGGGCTCGGCTTCGGCATGGTGAACGCGCCCATCACCAATACGGCGGTGTCCGGGATGCCGCGCTCCCAGGCGGGTGTCGCGGCCGCCATCGCCTCCACCAGCCGGCAGACGGGCGGCACGCTGGGCGTCGCGGTCATCGGCTCGGTCCTGGCGGCGGGGCTGGCGAGCGGATCGGACTTCTCCGAGGCGGCCCAGCCGGCCTGGTGGATCATCATGCTGTGCGGACTGGCGGTGCTGGTCGTGGGCGCGGTGACCAGCGGCAACTGGGCCCGCGCGACGGCGGACCGCACGGCCCGCAGCCTGGAGGAGCCGGTCAGCCCTTCCGCGGCGACGGGTTCGCCGCGTTCCTGACCGCGTCCCCGACCGCGTCTTTGGCCGTGCCCTTGACCTCGCGGTCTCCCGCGCGCGCCGGCTGCCGGTCCGCAGGTCCGGGCGTCACCCGCGCGGCCCCTACTCGTCGCAGCTGAAGTCCTCGGCCGAGGTGTTGACCCGGTCGAGGAGGCTGCGCAGGAGATCGCGCTCCCGGTCCGACAGTCCCGCGAACATGCCGCCTTCGACCTCGTCGAGGGCCGCGTTCGTCTTGCCGAGGGCGGCCTCCCCCTCGGCGGTGATGGCCACGTTGTGGCGGCGCCGGTCGGCGGGGTCCCGGCGGCGTTCGGCCAGGCCGTCGCCCTCCAGGTCGTTCAGGATCCCGACGAGCACGCTCGGGTCCACCTCCAGCCGCTCGGCGAGCGCCCGCTGGCTGATGGGGCCGTCCTCCAGGTGCATCAGCGTCATCGCGTGCCGCGGGGTGAGCCCGGCCGCGCCGAGCGCCTTCTTCACCCGGGTCTGGGTGACCAGTGCAGGTGCCGGACTCCTGGCTGCCGCGCCTGGCCACCCTCAAGGCCGCGGGCGCGATCGGGCTGGTCGCGGGCCTGTGGTTCACGCCGCTCGGCATCGCGGCCGCCGGCGCGACCCTCTACTTCATCGGGGCGGTCATCAGCCACCTCCGGGTCAAGGACTACGAGCTCGCACCGGCCGCCGTCCTCGCCGCGGCGGCCGCGGCCGCCCTGGTCCTGCGGGCGCTGTCGTAGCCCCGCCACCCTGACGAGTGACAGATATTGAAATCTGTCACTCGTCATGTCACTCTCGTTCCATGACGAAGAACGAGAGCACCTCACCCCTTTCACCCCTTACCGTGAACCCGGCCCACCGCCGGCTCGGCACCACCGGGCCGTCCGTCTTCCCGCTGGGCCTCGGCTGCATGGGCATGTCCGCCCTGTACGGGGAGGCCGACCGCGCCGAGTCCCTCGCCACCATCCACGCCGCCCTGGACGCGGGCGTCACGCTGCTCGACACCGGCGACTTCTACGGCATGGGCCACAACGAACTGCTGATCAACGAGGCCCTGCGCACCGCCCCGGCCGCCGCTCGCGAGCAGGCGCTGACCAGCGTCAAGTTCGGCGCCCTGCGCACGGTCGAGGGCGGCTTCACCGGCTACGACGGCCGGCCCGAGGCCGTCAAGAACTTCCTGGCCTACTCGCTCCAGCGGCTCGGCCGGGACCACATCGACATCTACCGCATCGCCCGGGTGGACCCGGACGTCCCCATCGAGGAGACCATCGGGGCCATCGCCGAGGCGGTCGAGGCCGGACACGTCCGCCACATAGGCCTCTCCGAGGTCGGCGCGGACACCCTGCGCCGGGCCGCCGCCGTCGCCCCGATCGCCGATCTCCAGATCGAGTACTCGCTGATCTCCCGCGGCATCGAGGAGGAGATCCTGCCGACGGCCCGGGAGCTCGGGATCGGCGTCACGGCGTACGGGGTGCTGTCCCGCGGCCTGATCAGCGGCCACTTCACCCGCGACCGCGCGCTGGCCCCGGGCGACTTCCGCAGGATGAGCCCGCGCTTCCAGGGCGACAACCTGGACCGCAATCTCGACCTGGTCGAGGCGCTGCGCAAGGTGGCGGAGGGCAAGGGCGTGAGCGTGGCCCAGACCGCCATCGCCTGGGTGCTGTCGCGCGGCGAGGACATCGTGCCGCTGGTCGGCGCCCGACGCCGGGACCGGCTGACCGAGGCACTGGGCGCCCTCGACATAACGCTGAGCGCCGCCGACCTGGCCGCCATCGAGGAGGCCGTCCCCGTCGGCGCCGCGGCGGGCGAGCGGTACCCGGCGGCCCAGATGGCCCACCTCGACAGTGAGCACTGAGCTGGCGGTACGGTCGTACCCATGTCCCCCGCTGCTGCCGAGCCCCTGACACCCGAGCGCATCCTCGAGACCACCGAGGACGTGCTGCGCCGCTTCGGCCCCACCAAGGCGACGGTGGTGGACGTGGCCCGCGCGCTGGGCGTCAGCCACGGCAGCGTGTACCGGCACTTCCCGTCGAAGGCGGCGCTGCGCGAGGCCGTCACGGACCGCTGGCTCGCCAAGAGCGTGGTCGCGCTGGAGCAGATCACCTCGGCGAGCTCATCCAGCGCCCCCTCCAAGCTGGAGTCGTGGCTGGCGGCCCTCTTCGAGGCGAAGCGCCACAAGGCGGGCGACGACCCGGAGCTGTTCGCCACCTACATCGTGCTGCTCGACGAGAACAGCGACGTCGTGGACCGGCATCTGACCGAGCTGATCGACCAGTTGGCCCGGATCATCGCCGAGGGGGTCGCGGCCGGCACGCTCTCGGCCGACGACGTGCCGGCGGCCGCCCGCGCGGTCTTCGACGCCACCGGCCGCTTCCATGATCCCCAGTACGCGGCCGACTGGCTGTCGCCCACGATCTTCACCGAGTTCGAGGCGGTCACCGCGCTGATCATCCGGGGCCTGCGCGCCTGACGGGGCTCCCCCGCCCCGAACCCCACCGGCAAAGACCGGTGGCCCGGTGCGCGCGTGCGCACCGGGCCACCGGTCGTTTCGCCGAAGCGGAAGCCTGGGCTAGCAGCCGAGCAGGCGGCTGCCGAGGTAGCTCTGGATCTGGTCCAGGGAGACGCGCTCCTGCTTCATGGTGTCGCGCTCGCGCACGGTCACCGCGTTGTCGTCGAGGGTGTCGAAGTCGACGGTGACGCAGAACGGGGTGCCGATCTCGTCCTGGCGGCGGTAGCGGCGGCCGATGGCGCCGGCGTCGTCGAACTCGATGTTCCAGAACTTGCGCAGGTCGGCGGCGAGGCCCTTGGCCTTCGGCGACAGCTGCGCGTTGCGGGACAGCGGCAGGACGGCGACCTTGATCGGGGCCAGGCGCGGGTCGAGGCGCATCACGGCGCGCTTCTCCATGACGCCCTTGGCGTTCGGGGCCTCGTCCTCGTTGTACGCGTCGAGCATGAAGGCGAGCATGGCGCGGTTGACACCGGCCGCCGGCTCGATGACGTACGGCGTGTAGCGCTCCTTCGACTCCTGGTCGAAGTAGACGAGGTCCTGGCCGGAGGCGGCGGAGTGGGCCTTGAGGTCGAAGTCGGTGCGGTTGGCCACGCCTTCGAGCTCGGAGAACTCGTTGCCGCCGAAGTTGAAGCGGTACTCGATGTCGGCGGTGCGCTTCGAGTAGTGGGACAGCTTCTCCGCCGGGTGCTCGTACCAGCGGATGTTCTCCTCGCGGATGCCGAGGTCGCGGTACCAGTTCCAGCGCTCCGCCATCCAGTACTCCTGCCACTGCTCGTCCTCGCCCGGCTTGACGAAGAACTCCATCTCCATCTGCTCGAACTCGCGCGTGCGGAAGATGAAGTTGCCCGGCGTGATCTCGTTGCGGAAGGACTTGCCCATCTGCGCGATGCCGAAGGGGGGCTTCTTGCGCGAGGTGGTCTGGACCTGGGCGAAGTTGGTGAAGATGCCCTGGGCGGTCTCGGGGCGCAGGTACGCCTTGGAGCCGGTGTCCTGGGTCGGGCCGAGGTGGGTCTCCAGCATGCCGGAGAACTGCTTGGGCTCGGTGAACTGGCCCTTCACGCCGCAGTTGGGGCAGTTGACGTCGGCGAGGCCGTTGGCGGGCACGCGGCCGTGCTTGGCCTCGTACGCCTCCTCCAGGTGGTCGGCGCGGTGGCGCTTGTGACAGGAGGTGCACTCGGTCAGCGGGTCCGAGAAGGTCGCGACGTGGCCGGAGGCCACCCAGACCTCGGGGGCCAGGATCACGGACGAGTCGATGCCGACGATGTCCTCACGCCCGGTGACCATCGCCTTCCACCACTGGCGCTTGATGTTCTCCTTGAGCTCGACACCGAGCGGGCCGTAATCCCAGGCGGCCTTGGAACCGCCGTAGATCTCACTGCACGGGAAAACGAAGCCACGGCGCTTGCTCAGGCTGACGATGGTGTCGATCTTGTCGGCGGCCACGGTGCTCTCTTCATTACGAGGACGAACGGCGAATGCCTCAGGTTACCGGCGCCCGCACCCCCCCTTTCAAATCGGATCCCCCTCCCCGGGCCCGCCCACACCTCTCCCACCAGGGTTTTTGACAATCGTTTCCATTTTTGATGAAAATGGATGTCATGAACGTACGACGCCTCATACCCGCCGCCGCCCTCGCCGGAGCCGTCGCCCTCGGCGCCACGGCCCTCACCGCCTGCTCCGGAGCCGGTGCCGCCGAATCCGGCGGCACGCAGGGCAAGGACGGCAAGCTCGACGTGACGGCGTCGTTCTACCCGATGCAGTTCCTCGCCGAGCAGATCGGCAAGGACCACGTGAAGGTCGACACCCTGACCAAGCCGGGTGTCGAGCCGCACGACCTGGAGATCACCCCGAAGCAGACCGCGCAGCTCGCGGACGCCGATGTGATCGTCTACCTCAAGAGCCTCCAGCCCGCCGTCGACAAGGCCGTCGCCCAGTCCGGCGTGAAGAACGTCGTCGACGCCGCCACCCTCACCAAGCTCGAGACCCATGCCGCCTCCGGCCACGACCACGGCCACGAGGGCGAGGGCGAGGCGGGCCACGACCACAGCCACGGCGAGGCCGGCGAGGACCCGCACGTCTGGCTCGACCCCGCCAAGTACGCGGAGATCGCCAAGGGCGTCGGCGCGGCCCTGGAGAAGGCCGACCCCGGCCACTCCGCGGACTACAAGAAGAACACCGACGACCTCGTCGCGAAGCTGACCGCCCTGGACACCGAGTTCAAGGACGGCCTGGCCAACACGGCCGGCAAGACCTTCATCACCACCCACTCCGCCTTCGGCTACCTCGCCGAACGCTACGGCCTGGACCAGGAGGGCATCTCCGGCGTCGACCCCGAGTCCGAGCCCAGCCCCGCCCGGATGAAGGAGCTCCAGGAGATCGCGAAGAAGGACAATGTCTCCACGGTGTTCTTCGAGACCCTGGCCAGCGACAAGACGGCGAAGAGCCTCGCGGGGGACACCGGTCTGAAGACCGACGTCCTCGACCCGCTCGAGGGAATCACCGACAAGTCCCAGGGCGCTGACTACTTCGAGGTCATGCGCTCCAACCTGAAGAACCTCCAGAAGGCGCTCGGAGCCAAGTAGATGACAGCAGCAGTTACGGAGGCGCGAGCCATGCAGACCCTGCCCGGGCAGGCCGCTGACCAGCCCGTCATATCCCTGCGCGGGGCCACGGCCTCGCTCGGCTCGCGCCCCGTGCTGCGCGGGATCGACCTCACCGTCCGCCGCGGTGAGGTCGTCGCGCTGCTCGGCGCCAACGGCTCCGGCAAGTCCACCGCCGTCCGCGCGATCGTCGGCCAGGTCCCGCTCACCGAGGGCTCTCTGTCGCTCTTCGGCACCGACTTCAAGCGCTTCCGCGACTGGTCGCGCATCGGGTACGTCCCGCAGCGCACCACGGCCGCCGGCGGCGTCCCGGCCACCGTCCGCGAGGTCGTCTCCGCCGGACGGCTCGCCCGCACCCGCTTCGGCCTCCTGCGCAAGGCCGACCGGGCCGCCGTCGACCGCGCCCTGGCCCTCGTGGACATGGACGGGTACGCCGGCGTCTCCGTCAACGCCCTCTCCGGCGGCCAGCACCAGCGCGTGCTCATAGCCCGGGCGCTCGCCGGCGAGCCCGAGCTGCTGCTCATGGACGAGCCCATGGCCGGCGTCGACCTCGCCAACCAGGAGGTCCTGGCGAACGCCCTGCGCGAGCAGGTCGCCGTCGGCAGCACCGTACTGCTGGTCCTGCACGAGCTGGGCCCGCTGGAGCCGCTGATCGACCGGGCCGTGGTCCTGCGGGACGGCTGCGTCGTCCACGACGGCCCGCCCCCGGAGGCCGTCGGCCAGCACGCCCTGCCCGGCCACGACCACGTACACCCCCACGCGGCGCACGACGCCGAGCCCCTGCGGACGGGACTGCTGAGCTGATGGACCTCCTCGACCACGCCTTCATGCAGCGGGCCCTGATCGCCGCCGCCCTGGTCGGCATCACGGCGCCCGCCATCGGCACGTACCTGGTCCAGCGCCGCCAGGCCGTCATGGGCGACGGCCTCGGCCACGTCGCCATGACCGGTGTCGCCCTCGGCTTCGTGCTCAACAGCAGCCCGGTGTGGATGGCCACCCTGGTCACCGTCATCGGCGCCGTCGGCATGGAGCTGATCCGCTCCCGCGGCAAGACCAGCGGCGACGTCGCCCTCGCCATGCTCTTCTACGGCGGCCTCGCCGGCGGCGTGATGATCATCAACGTCGGCGGCGGCTCCACGACCAACCTGCTCAGCGCCATGTTCGGCTCAATCACCACCGTCGCCGCCGAGGACGTCACCGCGATGGCGATCCTCGCCGCCTTCGTCCTCGCCGTCACCATCGGCCTGCGCCGGCAGCTCTTCGCCGTCTGCCAGGACGAGGAGTTCGCCAAGGTCACGGGCCTGCCGGTGCGCGCGCTGAACCTGCTGATCGCCGTCACCGCCGCCGTCACCGTGACCGTCGCGATGCGCATCGTCGGCCTGCTGCTGGTCAGCGCCATGATGGTGATCCCGGTCGCCGCCGCCCAGCGCCTCACCCGCGGGTTCGCGGCCACCCTGGGCGGGGCCGTCGCCATCAGCCTGGCCGTCTCCCTGACCGGCACGGCCACCACGTATTACGTCAACGCACCCTCGGGTGCCATGATCGTGCTGCTCGCCATCGCCGTGTTCATGGCGCTGACCGCACTCTCCGCTCCCCTGGCCCGGCGCCGGGCCAGAGCCGCGGTCGCGGCGGAGGCGGTCTGCACTCGGGACGATGTGAAGGTCTAGCGGGCTGGCACAATGGCCGCAGGCCGATACGAGGAGGAACCGGTGGCGACTGCGCCTGGCGAGACGAATGCCGCGCCAGTACGAGGACGATCCACCCGGCAGCGGGCCGCCGTGGCGGCGGCGCTGGACGAGGTGGACGAGTTCCGCAGTGCCCAGGAACTCCACGACATGCTCAAGCACCGTGGCGATTCCGTGGGCCTGACCACGGTGTACCGCACGCTCCAGTCGCTCGCGGACGCCGGCGAGGTCGACGTCCTGCGCACCAGCGACGGCGAGTCGGTCTACCGGCGCTGCTCCACCGGGGACCACCACCACCACCTGGTCTGCCGCAAGTGCGGCAAGGCGGTGGAGGTGGAGGGCCCGGCCGTGGAGAAGTGGGCCGAGTCCATCGCGGCCGAGCACGGCTTCGTGAACGTGGCCCACACCGTGGAGATCTTCGGCACCTGCGCCGACTGCGCGGCCGCCGCCTAGACCCGCGTCAGGTTGCGGTCCAGGATCGCCCGCAGCCGGTCCGCGTCCGCGGGATCGGCGAGGCCGCGCACGGGCAGCACCGTCACCGTGGCCGCCTGCCGGTCACCGGAGAACAGCGCGAAGTGCGCCGGGGTCTGCGCGTAGTGGGCCAGGGCGGTCCACGCGTGGTGCGTGGAGGACCGGGATCCGGTGACGGCCACCCCGTGCTCGTCGACGACCGCCGTGCAGTCGCCCGCCGTCTCCAGCACGCCCCGGAAGGCCCGGGCCATCATCCGGTGGCCGAAGAGCAGGTACGCCCAGCCGAACACGACCCCGGCGAGCAGCCCCGTCGTCACGGGCGTCGTCCCGCCGTCCCGCACGATCAGCACGGTGGCCAGGACCGGACCCAGCAGGCTCAGCAGGACGTAGGGCCGGCGCTGACGGCGGCCGGCGGGGGTCCTGTTGCGGGCGCGCAGCGCCTCGGCCATGTCCGCCGTCGTCGGCGTGTAGTGGAGCTCGACGGCCTGCCCCGCCGTCGCCGCCTCGTGTATCCGGTACAGCGGATCCCCGCCCGTGGTGTCCATGGACGGGGATCCTAAGGGGCCGTTTTCAGCCGGTCGCGCCGGGGGCCTCGGGCTGGTTGGGGACGGCGCCGCCGAAGCGGCGGTCGCGCTGGGCGTACTCCAGGCAGGCCTGCCACAGGTTGCGGCGGTCGAAGTCCGGCCACAGCACGTCCTGGAAGACCATCTCGGCGTACGCGCTCTGCCAGAGCAGGTAGTTGGACGTGCGCTGCTCGCCGCTCGGGCGCAGGAACAGGTCCACGTCCGGCATGTCCGGGTAGTACATGTACTTGGCGAAGGTCTTCTCGTTGACCTTCGACGGGTCCAGCCTGCCTGCCGCCACATCGCGGGCGATGGCCTGCGCCGCGTCCGCGATCTCCGCGCGGCCGCCGTAGTTGACGCAGAAGTACAGGGTCATCGCGTCGTTGTCGACGGTCTGCTCCTGGGCCACCTGGAGCTCCTGGACGACCGACTTCCACATCTTGGGCATGCGGCCCACCCAGCGGATCCGGATGCCGAGCTCGTTCATCTCGTCGCGGCGGCGGCGGATGACGTCGCGGTTGAAGTTCATCAGGAAGCGGACCTCGTCGGGCGAGCGCTTCCAGTTCTCCGTCGAGAAGGCGTACAGGGAGAGGTTCTTGACGCCCATCTCCAGGCAGCCCTTGAGCACGTCGAGCACGACGCCCTCGCCGACCTTGTGGCCCTCGGTGCGCGGCAGGCCGCGCTCCTTGGCCCAGCGGCCGTTGCCGTCCATGACGACCGCGACGTGGTTCGGGACGAGCTCACCGGGGATCTTCGGCGGGCGCTCACCGGACGGGTGCGGCTCGGGAACCTTGTACTCGCGGCGAGAGCGTCCCAGAATCCCGCGTCGTGCCATGTGCCCAGCTCCTATTTCTCGACGTATCGCAGGGAGCGTAGCCCGCGCTCCAGATGCCAGTGCAGATAGGCGGAGACCAGCCCGCTGCCCTCCCGCACGTGACGCGCCTCGCACGCGTCGGCATGCTTCCAGTCGCCCGTCAGCAGGGCGCTGAGCAGGGCGATGGCCTCCGACGAGGGTACGACGCTGCCCGGCACCCGGCAGTCCCCGCATATCACTCCGCCCGCGGCGACGGAGAAGTGCCGGTTGGGGCCGTGGATCCCGCACTTCGCGCAGTCGTCGAAGCTGGGCGCGTAGCCGTTGACGGCGAGGGAGCGCAGCAGGAACGCGTCGAGGATGAGGTGGGGTTCGTGTTCGCCGCGCGAGAGCGTGCGCAGGGCGCCGACGAGCAGCAGGTACTGCTGTACGGCGGGCTCGCCCTCGTTCTCGGCGAACCGCTCGGCGGTCTCCAGCATGGCGGTGCCGGCCGTGTAGCGGGCGTAGTCGGTGACGATGCCGTTGCCGTAGGGGGCGATGATCTCGGTCTGGGTGCAGAGCGGCAGGCTGCGCCCGATGAGCTCGTTGCCGCGGGCGAAGAACTGCACGTCGGCGTGGGAGAAAGGTTCCAGCCCGGCGCCGAACTTGGACTTGGTGCGCCGCACGCCGCGGGCGACGGCCCGTACCCGGCCGTGGCCGCGGGTGAGCAGCGTGATGATGCGGTCCGCCTCACCCAGCTTCTGGGTGCGCAGCACGATGCCGTCGTCGCGGAACAGACTCATGCGCCCATTGTCACCCGCACCGCGGACAGCGATGGCCCCCCGCCCGGAGTCCGGGCGGGGGGCCAGCACCCCTTGGGAGGATCAGGAGGCCGGGGTCTGCGCCCCGTCGGCCTTCTCGGCCTTGGCGTTGCCGGCCTGCTCGGCCTTCTCGCCCTGGTCGGCCTTCTCGGCCTCCGCCGGGGCCGCCGTCGGCTGGGCGGGCAGCCCGACCGCGGGGACGGCCGGGACTTCGTCCTTGGCCAGGCCGTTGAAGATCAGGTTGAGGACGATGGCGGCCGTGGCACCGAGGGTGACACCACTGTTGAGGAGCGAGGACAGGTCCGGGTCCATGTACTTGGTGAAGAAGACCGGGACGGTCGCGGGGAGCAGGGCGAAGGCCAGCGAGACGCCCACGATCAGCGCGTTCTTCTCCTCCTTCAGGTCCACCTTGGCCAGGGTCTGGATACCGGCGAGGGCGACCATGGCGAACATGACGGTGGCGGCGCCGCCGAGGACCCCGTGCGGGACGGCGGCGACGATCGCGGCGGCCTTGGGCAGCAGACCCAGGATGATCATGAAGACACCGGCGGCCACGACCACGAACCGGCTCTTGACCTTGGTCATCCGCACCAGGCCGACGTTCTCGGCGAAGGCGACGTACGGGAAGGAGTTGAGGACACCGCCGAGTGCGGTCGCGGCGCCGTCGGCACGCAGGGCGCGGGCCACGGTCTCGCTGTCGACGTCCTTGCCGACGATGTCGCCGACCGCGTACGTGTCACCGGTCGTCTCGACCATGGTGATCAGCATGACGATCAGCATCAGCACGATCGGGAACCACTCGAACTTCGGGACGCCGAAGTGGAAGGGGGTGGTGATGCCGATCCAGTCGGACTTGCCGACGTCGCCGAACTTCGCGTCCCCGAGGAGGAACGCGACCGCGGTGCCGCCGACCAGGCCGAGGAGGATGGAGATGCTGGAGACGAACGGCCTGCCGATCTTCATCAGGACGAGGATGAAGAGCATCGTGCCGCCGGCGTACGCGAAGTTCTTCGGGTCGCCGAAGTCGGGGCTGCCGAGGCCGCCCGCCGCGTCGTTGAGGCCGACCGGGATCAGGACGATGCCCAGGACGGTGATCACGGTGCCGGTGACGACGGGCGGGAACAGCCGCATGACCGTCCGGAAGGCCTTCGCGGGCAGCCAGGCGAACGCGAAGGTCGCGATGCCCGCGGTGATGACCGCGCCGTAGATGACCAGCAGTGCGGCCGTTCCGCCGCCCGCGCCGAGTCCGATGGCGATCATCGGGGAGACGGCGGTGAAGGTCACGCCCTGGATCAGCGGCAGCCGCGCGCCGATCCGGCCGATCCCCCAGGCCTGGATGATCGACGCGATACCGCAGGTGAGGAGGTCCGCGTTGATCAGGTAGACCAGCTGTTCAGGGCTCAGCTTCAGCGCGTTGCCGACGATGATCGGAACGATCACCGCACCGGCGTAGAACGCGAGTACGTGCTGGAAGCCGTACAGCGCGAGCTTCGGGAGGGGGAGCACCTCGTCGACCGGGTGCGTGCTCTGCTGTCCTTTGCCGGAAAGCCGGGCGGCGACACGTGCCATCTCTGCCTTGCCCTTCAAGAGGTGAGGTAAGTGAGAGGAGATCTGGTTATCCCTGGGCGAAGTGGGTCGCTAACCCGTTGATCCGCCAGGGTTGTCAGTGCGTTCACGTGGATCGAAGCCCCGGTGTGTTGACGGTGGCCTCTTGTCGTGTGACCGGAATTGAACGCCTGTGAAGGGCCTCACAGATATCGTCGACTTCCACAAACTGTTGACGCTACCGGCGGCCAGATCTGTAGGTTTCTCCAGTGGTGCAGCACAGGGCGGAGGCGTACAGGGGAAGCCTCAGGCAAGGGGCCGTTCCCGCTGCACGACTGCGAAGCCCCTCCGGGGTGACCTGCGCTTACATCCCTCACCTGGATGCGGACGGGCAAACTCGAAGGGTCCGCTCCGGCAGTCCAAGGGGTGGACGGTCCGGGCACGGAGCGATCGGCTCCGCGGTTCAACGGACCTGTGAAATTCTTGGAATCGGCCCCGCGTGGCCGGATCGTTACGCATGACGAGCCCGTTTCGGGCCGTTCCGCGGACGGCGGCTACGGCGCGCGGACAGCCGACAGGAGCCGGGCCACCTCGTCCGCGTCGATGCGCAGCGCCGCCCCGACGGTGGAGAGCACCTCGCGCTCGGCGGGCAGGTAGGGGCCGTCCGAGAGCGCGATCCGCGCGCCCTGGAGCAGGATCGACTCGCGGCCGGGGCCCGCCAGGTGCGGGGCCAGCGGCTCCAGGGCCTCGTGCAGCTCGATCGACAGCGCGGCCCCGCAGCACTCCGGGACGTCGTACAGCCCGAGCCGCCCCTCGTCGGCGGACAGGGCCTCCACGAGGGACTCCAGCTGCTCCTCGGTGCACTCCTGGAAGCCCGCACCGCGTACGGCGCCCACGGCGGCCTCCAGCGCGCTGCGCGAGCCCGTCCCGCCCGCGGCGAGCACGGCCAGCGCCACGGTGTGCACGGCGTCGCGCAGCATGGCGGTGAAGCGGGTGGTGGTGAGATGGTCCAGGACCTCGGTGGCGAAGCGCTCGCGGCAGCCCTGGCACTCGACGATCGGCCCGGCGCTGCCGCGCGGCAGCAGCGGCACGCCGAGGACGGTGAAGCGGCGGCGCCCGGTCCGCCGGCGGTAGTTGCGGTCCCCACCGCAGGCGGGGCAGAAGAACTCCCCGTCGCCCACGGTGCTCCAGGTGGTACGGATGCCCCAGACCGTCAGCTTCCGGCCGTCCCCACCCCGAACTGGCAGCACGTCGCACCTCCGTCACCATCCGGCAGCATCGCCGGTTGGCGTGATGTTAGCCACATCAGTGAGGATGCGTCAGTCGTGTGACAAGACAACATGTCGCGGGAGGCGGACTTGGCCGATCTGCGCCCCCGCCCTCCCCCGCCGCCTCCCGGTTTTCCCTACCCTCGGCCGCATGAACGACAAGTCCTGTCTGGTGACCGGCGCCGCGAGCGGCATCGGACGCGCCACCGCCCTGCTGCTGGCCCGCTCCGGGGGCCGGGTGACCGCGGCCGATGTCAACGCCCCCGGCCTGGAGGCCCTGCGTACCCGACTGGCCGAAGAGGGCCACGAGATCACCGTCGCCACCGGTGACGTCTCCGATCCGGACGCCAACCGCGCGATGGTCGCCGCCGCGGTCGGCGCGTACGGGCGGCTCGACGTCGCCGTGGCGAACGCCGGGGTGCTCCCCCTGTCGGACGTACGGGAGACCAGCCCCGAGGACTGGGACCACGTCATGGCCGTCGACGGCCGGGGGATGTTCCTGACCTGCAAGTACGCCATCGAGGCGATGACCGCCCAGCCGCGGCCCGGCGGGGCGCTGGTCTGCGTCTCGTCGATCTCGGGGGTGGCCGGGCAGGCCCGGCAGGCGGCGTACGGGCCCGCGAAGTTCGTGGCGTCGGGGCTGACCAAGCACCTCGCGGTGGAGTGGGCAGCGCGCGGGATCCGCGTCAACGCGGTGGCCCCCGGCACCATCCGTACGGAGCGGGTGATCGCGCTGGCGGACGAGCCGGGCGGGCCGGAGTACCTGGAGGAGATGGCGGGGGCCCATCCGATGGGCCGGCTCGGCGAGCCGGAGGAGGTGGCCCGGGTCATCGCCTTCCTGGCCTCCGACGCGGCCTCGTTCGTCACGGGCGCGATCCTGCCGGTGGACGGCGGCTACCTCGCCCGCTGAGGCCGGCGAAGCGGGGCGGGGCAGGGCAGGGAACGGCAGGGCAGGGAACGGCGGAACCCCGCCCCTCCGGAGGGAGGAACGGGGTTCGCTTACGTCAGCGGTCCACGTACGGGGGATCAGCGGCCCGCGCGGTTGACGGCGGAGATGACCGCCTTCAGGGAGGCGCGGGTGGTGTTGGCGTCGATGCCGATGCCCCACAGGACCCGGCCGTCGATCGCGCACTCGATGTACGAGGCGGCGACGGCGGAGGCGCCCTCGCTCATCGTGTGCTCGGTGTAGTCCAGCAGGCGGGCGTCGACCCCGATGCCGGCCAGCGCGTCGAAGAAGGCCGAGATCGGGCCGTTGCCGGTGCCGTTCAGGACCGTCTCCACGCCGTCCACGACCGCTTCGACGGTCAGCGTGTCCGTGCCGTCCTTGTCGGTGGCGGTCGAACCGGAGCGCAGCTGGATGCGGCCCCACGGATTCTCGGGGTTGGGCAGGTACTCGTCCTCGAAGACCGACCAGATCGCCTTCGGCGTGACCTCTCCGCCCTCGGAGTCGGTCTTGGCCTGAATGATCCGGGAGAACTCGATCTGCATGCGGCGCGGCAGGTCCAGCTTGTGGTCGTTCTTCAGGACGTACGCGATGCCGCCCTTGCCGGACTGCGAGTTGACCCGGATGACCGCCTCGTAGGAGCGGCCGACGTCGTTCGGGTCGATCGGCAGGTACGGGACCGCCCACTCGATGTCGTCGACCGTCTTGCCCTGGGCGGCCGCGTCGGCCTCCATGGCGTCGAAGCCCTTCTTGATGGCGTCCTGGTGGGAGCCGGAGAAGGCGGTGTAGACCAGGTCGCCCGCGTAGGGGTGGCGCGGGTGGACCTCCACCTGGTTGCAGTACTCGCTGGTGCGGCGGATCTCGTCGATCTGCGAGAAGTCGATCTGCGGGTCGATGCCCTGGGAGAAGAGGTTCATGCCCAGGGTGATCAGGTCCACGTTGCCGGTGCGCTCGCCCTGGCCGAACAGGCAGCCCTCGATGCGGTCGGCGCCGGCCATCAGGGCCAGCTCGGCGGCGGCGACGGCGGTGCCCCGGTCGTTGTGCGGGTGCACGGAGATGCAGACGTGCTCGCGGCGGGTCAGGTTGCGGGACATCCACTCGAAGCGGTCCGCGTGGGTGGAGGGCGTCGAGCGCTCCACGGTGGCGGGCAGGTTCAGGATGATCTCGCGGCCCTCGGACGGCTGCCAGACGTCGCAGACGGCCTCGCAGACCTCCAGGGCGAAGTCCAGCTCGGTGTCGGTGAAGATCTCCGGGCTGTACTGGTAGCCGAAGGTGGTCTCGGGGCCCAGCAGCTTGTCCGCGTACTCCATGACCAGGCGGGTGCCGTCGACGGCGATCTGCTTGATCTGCTCCTTCGAACCGCGGAAGACCACGCGGCGGAAGGTCGGGGCGGTCGCGTTGTACAGGTGCACGGTGGCGCGCCTGGCGCCGACCAGGGACTCCACGGTCCGCTCGATCAGGTCCTCGCGGGCCTGGGTCAGTACGGAGATGGTGACGTCGTCCGGGATCGCGCCCTCTTCGATGATGGAGCGCACGAAGGCGAAGTCGGTCTCGCCGGAGGAGGGGAAGCCGACCTCGATCTCCTTGTAGCCCATGCGCACCAGCAGGTCGAACATCTCGCGCTTGCGGGCGGGGGTCATCGGGTCGATCAGCGACTGGTTGCCGTCGCGCAGGTCGGTGGAGAGCCAGCGGGGAGCCTTGGTGACGCGGGCGTCCGGCCAGGTGCGGTCCGGGATGTCCACCTGCTCGTACCGGCCGTACTTGTGGATCGGCATCCCGGAGGGCTTCTGGGAGTGGGTCGCGTTCGTGATGGGCGTGGGGCGACCGATGAAAGGCTGCTGGCTCATGGCGTGGGGCTCCTCGCGTGTCCGCGGTAGTTCGCTGGGACGGCCGACGGCGGTCGCAAAAACCGCAACACCAAACTCCGCGGGGAGGGGGCCGGCCTACGACTACAGACCCTCGCCGCGGCAGCTAAGGAGAAGCAGCCCGATACGCATGATGGGCCGAGCCTAGCCGAGCCGCGCCGTAACGCGAGGACCTGTTTCAGTATGCAAGACCCGGGGGTCCGATTTGTACCCTATGTGAGCTAAGACTCTTTCGTTACGTAAAGTCGGTTCGATCCGTCAACCCTCCGCCGCCCCTTTCAGACAACTGAATGAATCATGGTCGCGGCTAGTGACAGCGTCATGACCCACTGCCACATTGCCGGGCATGGATGCCTCCCGTACCCCCCGCCACCCCGTCTTCTGCACGGTCGTGCCCCCGCACCTCCTCGACCGGATCGCCCGCTCCGAGGACCCCCGGCGCGCCCGGGCCGCCCTGAACACCCTCGAGCGCGACTCCCTCCTGCGCACCCGCCGCCGGGTCACCACCGTCCAGGGGGTCGCCTCCGCCGTGGGCGCGGTCGCTTCCGACGACCCGGACCGCACGATCTACGACGCGCAGCACCGCACCCGGCTGCCCGGCACGAAGGTGCGCGCGGAGGGCGACCCCGCCGGCCAGGACGCCACGGTCAACCGTGCGTACGCCGGGCTGGGCGCGACCTTCGAGCTCTTCCTGAAGGGGTTCGGCCGGCACTCGATCGACGATGCCGGACTGGCCCTGGACGCGACCGTCCACTACGGCGAGGACTACAACAACGCCTTCTGGGACGGTCAGCAGATGGTCTTCGGCGACGGGGACGGGGACCTGTTCCTCGACTTCACGGTGTCGCTCGACGTCATCGGCCACGAACTGACCCACGGAGTCACCCAGTACACGGCGAACCTCGAGTACTACGGGCAGTCCGGAGCGCTGAACGAGTCGATGTCCGACGTGTTCGGATCGCTGATCAAGCAGTACTCGCTGGAGCAGACGGCGGAGCAGGCCGACTGGCTGATCGGTGCCGGGCTGCTGGGGCCGGCCGTCGACAGCGGCCAGGCCCTGCGGTCGATGAAGGCGCCGGGGACCGCGTACGAGGACGACGAGCTCGGCAAGGACCCGCAGCCCGCCACGATGGACGACTATGTGCGGACCTCCCGCGACAACGGCGGCGTGCACATCAACTCCGGCATCCCCAACCACGCCTTCTACCTGCTGGCGACGGAGCTGGGCGGCAAGGCCTGGGAGCGGGCGGGGCAGATCTGGTACGACACCCTGACCGGCGGGGAGCTGGCGGCCGACGCCGACTTCGCGGACTTCGCCCGGCTGTCGGCGGCGGCGGCCGTGCGCCGGTTCGGGGACGGGGGCGCGGAGCACCAGGCCCTGCAGAAGGCGTGGTCGACGGTGGGCGTGCCGCTGGGCGGGTAGAGGGTCCCCATGCGCATCGAAGTGATCAGGACGGGCGGTTTCGCGGGCATCGAGCGCCGGGCCGAGGTGGACACCTCGGGCCGGCCGGACGAGGCCGAGTGGCGGGCCCTGGCCCAGCTGGCGCTGCGGCCCGCGCCCGCCGGGCCTGGGGGCGGCGGACCGGTGCGGGACGGGTTCTCGTACCGGATCACGGTGGACGGACGGACGGTGTCCTGCCAGGAGCCGAACCTGTCGGACGCCCAGCGGGCGCTCGTCTCGCGGATCCTGAAGGAAGGCGCCTGAGCGGGATGGCGCCGGGCGGCAAGGCGCCGGGCGGAAGGGCGCCCGGGCGGGCCCGGGCAGGGGCGCGGTAACCCGGGTGCCCGGGCGGCGCCGCTTTGCTTGGATGGCCGGATGACCGACCACATGACCGATCCGATGCTGTCCGAGCTGGAGCGCTACTACGACACGGTTCCGCGGGTGGGCGGGGCGCGGGCCGAGGACTTCGGGCCGCTGACCCTGTTCGTCCAGGAGGGCGCGGGCTGGCAGTACTACGCGCGGCCCGCGCTCGGCGGCGCCGGACCCGGCGCGGGCCCGGCCGGGGCCGCCGACGTGGAGCGGGTGCTGGCCCGGCAGCGGGAGCTGAAGGTCCCCGAGTCCTTCGAGTGGGTGGCCGAAACCACCCCCTCGCTGCGGGCCGCCGTGGAAGCGGCGGGGCTGCACGTCCACGCGCATCCGCTGATGGTCCTGGATCCGGCGGCGGCAGCGGCCCCCGCGCATCGGGACGTACGGCTGCTCGACGCGGACGATCCGCTGCTCACGGCGGCGGTGACGGTCCCGGCGCTGGCCTTCGCGGCTCCCGGGACGGCCGTGGGCGAGGCGGGGCCGGAGCAGCTGGCGGCGGCACTGGCCGATCCGGACGCGGCGGAGCGCCGGGCCCGGGTGGCCGGAATGATCACATCGGGCCGTACCGCCGTGGCGGCGGCCGTACGGGACGGCGTGGTGCTGTGCGCGGGCCAGTACAACCCGGTGGGGGACGTGGCCGAGGTGGTGGGCGTGGGCACGCTGCCGTCGGCCCGCCGCCAGGGCCTGGCCCTCGGGGTCACGGCGGCCCTGGTCGCGCGGGCGCTCGAGCGCGGCGCCCGTACGGTCTTCCTGTCCGCGGGGGACGAGGACGTGGCCCGCGTGTACGGACGCGCCGGCTTCCGGCGCGTGGCCACGGCGCTGATCGCGGAGCCGTCCGCCTGACGGACCGGCGGGTTTGCCGGAACGGCAAGGATATTTGCCCGTCCGGATGGTATCGGCGCAGCATCGGCCGTATCGGCAGACCCTCCCCCGGCCACCGCTGGGGGACCCCCATGGAAGAGGCCCCCATGTCCGAACACCACCACCGCCACCAGCAGGAACCCGCCGCCGGCGAGGAGTTCTGGGACGCCCGCTACCGCGAGAGCGACCGCATCTGGAGCGGCAAGCCCAATGCGGTCCTGGTCCGCGAGGCCTCGGATCTCACTCCGGGCCGCGCCCTCGACATCGGCTGCGGCGAAGGGGCCGACGCGGTGTGGCTGGCCCGCCGGGGCTGGCACGTCACCGGCACCGACATCTCCGGGGTCGCCCTGGAGCGGGCGGCGCGGCACGCCGAGGAGGCGGAGCTCGCCGACCGCACCGCGTGGGAGCGGCACGACCTCGCGAAATCCTTCCCCGCCGGGGAGTTCGACCTGGTCTCGGCGTGCTTCCTGCACTCGTACGGGGACTTCCCCCGCGAGCGGATCCTGCGCACGGCCACCGCAGCCGTGGCCCCCGGCGGGGTGCTGCTGATCGCCGGCCACGCGGGCGGGCCCTCGTGGGACCCGGACAAGCACGCGGACATCGACTTCCCGACGCCGGAGCAGGTGCTGGCGCAGCTGGAACTGCCCGAGGGCGGCTGGGAGGTCCTGCTCGCCGAGGAGTACGTCCACCCCATGACCGACCCCGACGGCCGGCCCGGCAGCCGCCCGGACAACGCGCTGAAGGTCCGCCGGCTGCGCTAGGTCGAAGGAGACGGCCTGGGCGCGGGCGCCGGCGGACGCTTCGGTCAGAAGCCCAGCTTGCGCAGCTGCTTGGGGTCCCGCTGCCAGTCCTTGGCGACCTTCACGTGGAGGTCGAGGAAGACCGGGGTCCCGAGCAGCGCCTCGATGTGCTTGCGCGACTTCATCCCGACCTCCTTCAGCCGGGCGCCCTTCGGGCCGATGATGATGCCCTTCTGGCTCGGCCGCTCGATGTAGACGTTGGCGTGGATGTCGAGCAGCGGCCGGTCCGCCGGGCGGTTCTCCCGCGGGATCATCTCCTCGACGACCACGGCGATGGAGTGCGGGAGCTCGTCGCGCACGCCCTCCAGCGCGGCCTCGCGGATCAGCTCGGCGACCATGACCATCTCGGGCTCGTCCGTGAGGTCGCCCTCCGGGTACAGCGGCGGGCTCTCCGGCAGCAGCGGCGCGATCAGGTCGGCCAGCAGCTGGACCTGGCTGTCGCCGACGGCCGAGACGGGCACGATCTCGGCCCACTCGAAGCCCAGCTCCTCGGCGAGCTGGTGGACGGCGATCAGCTGCTCGCCCACGACCTTGGACTCGACCAGGTCGGTCTTGGTGATGATGGCGATCTTGGGGGTCTTCTTGATCCCCGCGAGCTCCTTGGCGATGAACTTGTCGCCGGGGCCGAGCTTCTGGTCGGCGGGCAGGCAGAAGCCGATGACGTCGACCTCGGCCCAGGTGGTGCGCACGACGTCGTTGAGGCGCTCGCCGAGCAGCGTGCGCGGCTTGTGCAGGCCGGGCGTGTCCACGAGGACGAGCTGGGCGTCGGGGCGGTGCACGATGCCGCGGACGGTGTGGCGGGTGGTCTGCGGCCGGTTGGAGGTGATCGCGACCTTGGTGCCCACGAGTGCGTTGGTGAGGGTCGACTTGCCCGCGTTGGGGCGGCCGACGAAGCAGGCGAAGCCCGCACGGTGCGGGCTGGTGGACTCGGGGGAACGATCGCTCATACGGGCCATTCTCCCCGATGCGGCCCCCAGCGCCGACCAGGCCGTGGCGGCGAGCAGCGTCCCGCCCGCGAGGAGGGTGCCGAGGAAGGGGTGTGCGGCGTAGGCGGCGCGGCCCTGAGCTGTGGTTCCGCCGTCCGCCGCGCGCACCGTCACCTCCGCGTGTTCCGCGGCGGGCGGGTCCTCCCAGCGGGCGTGCAGCCGGACTTCCTGGCCGGGCAGCAGTTCGGCGGGCAGCCCGGTGAGGGGCCGGCCGGCCAGCGGACGGCCGAGGGCTCCGGCGGCGGTGAGGGCGGCGCGCGGGCGCAGGGTGACATTGCCGATGTTGTGGAGCGTGTAGGCGACCCGCGCGCCGGAGCCCTCCCGGTGGACGGAGACGTCCCGGACGACGAGGGCGGGTGCGGTGGGGCCGGTCACCCGCAGGTACACGCGGGCCGCGACGGCCTGCTGGACGCCGATGCCCTGGGCCGTGGCGGCGGGCCGGTCCTCCAGGGCGACGATGGCTCCGGGGTGGTCGCCCGGTTCCGCCCGGTCGGGGACGGTGAGCGTGAAGGCGACGCTGACCGAGGCCCGGGCCGGTACGGTGACCCGCTCCCGGTCGAGCTTCGCCCACGCGGCGGCGGCCAGCCGCGGCTCCTCGGGGCCGCGGACGGCGAACCCCCCGTCCCGGGGGGTGTTGTAGGCGTCGGCGGCGTAGAGCCGGAAGGTGCGCGGGCGGTCGGTGCGGTTGGCGACGGTCACGGAGTCGGTGGCGGACTGGCCGGGGGCGGCGGCGAGGTAGAAGTAGGGCCGCTGGCCGACGGTGTTGGCGGCGGGGAGCACGGACCACTGGCCGTTGTCCGCGGCGCCGGCCGTCCCGGCGGGGGCGAGGAGGACGGCGGCGAGCACGGCCACGGCCGCCGCCGCGCGGGTCCAGGCCCCGCCGGCCCCCTTCACGACAGCGTCAGGGTCAGGACCGCCGAGTACGCGCCGGGCGGGGTGTACCGCGGGACCTGGAGGCTGACCGTGGCGTCGACCGTGAAGGTGCCGCCGACCAGCGCCGCGTCGGGGGTGGAGGCCAGCACCGCCCCCTCCGGTCCGACCGCGCCCGCGCTGCCCGCCGTACAGGGGCTCGGACTGCCCGCCTCGGCGGTGCACGAGGGGGTCCAGGAGAGGGAGGCGCCGGGGATGCGGATCCCGCCGGGGCCGGTGAAGTCGGTGACCTTGCCAGTCAGGGACCAGCCGGCCGGGCCGCCGCGGGCGTCCTTGACGGTGACGGTCCCGATCCGGCCGGGCGCGGCCCCGCCGTCTCCGTAGGCCACGGCGCCCAGGGCGATCTCCTGGCCGGCCTGGGTCATGCCGAGGGCGCCCGGCTCGACGGTGGCGGTGAGCTTCTGCGTGCCGGGCGGCGGGGCGGGGTCGATGACGGCATACGCGGCCGGGCCCGAGCCGTGCCCGGACGACCAGGCCGCGCCCTCGTAGGCGACGACCGCCGTGGTGGCCTTGTCGGTGACCGGCAGCTCCGCCAGGAGCGTGCCGAGTTCGTCCGCGGTGGCGGCCACCCGGTCGGCGGTCTCGGCGGCGCCGGCCCGTCCGGCGACCGTGACGGTGGCGCCGGGGGTGAATCCGGCGGCGGTGACCTTGACCTTGTCGCCGGGCTTCCCGTGGGCGGAGCCGAGCAGGACGTGCCGGAGGTTGGCCGTGGGCAGCGGGGTCGCGGTGAGGCGCTCGGCGACGGGGGCGGCGGCCGCGGGCGTGCACACGGTGTCGAGGTCGAGCGGGTGGCCGGTGTGCAGGGTGTAGGGGCCGGGGGCCAGGGTGATCTCGCCGGGCGCGGTGACGGTGAAGGTGCCCGTCATGGTGACGGCGGGCAGGGACGCGCCTGCCGGAACCACGGGGTTGCGCTGCACCCCGACCACCGTGACCTCGCCGCTCTGGGCGCCCGCGAGGAGGACCCGCCCGGTCGGGGTCAGTGCGTCCGCGGGCAGTTCGCCGCCGGCCGGGTTGACGGCGGGGGTGGCGACCACCTGGTAGGTCACGGTGACGGTGTCGCCGACCTGCGGCGCCGGGTCGTCGACGCTGATCCGGGCGGCGGTCGGCCCGTCGGCGGGCGGGAGTCCGGCCTCCTGCGGCGGCAGGCACTGGGTCGGGAACTCCACCTGCCCCGGCAGTCCGACGGCCGGCCCGGCGTCCTCGGCGGCCGCCGGTGCGCTCAGCGCGCCCCCGGCCGCGGCGGCGAGTACGGCCATGCCCACGGCCGCCGACCACCTGCTGCGCGCCCCTGTTCGCACTGCCCGCCCCCTGGGTTCCGTCGCCCCGACAGGGGGCCATTCACGAGCGGGCGGCGGAAGAAGTCAATGCGCGGGCCCGGCATCAACTGATGGCCCATCAGGAGATGGCAGGGACGGGACGGACGGCGCGCCGCCCGCCTCGCGGAACGTGCGCCGGTAGGCCGTCGGACTCACCCCCAGCGCCGCCTGCACGTGCTTGCGCAGCGACTGCGCCGTCCCGAAGCCCGCCTCCCGCGCCACCTGCTCCATCGGCAGTTCCGTCCGCTCCAGCAGCCGCCGGGCCCGCTCCACCCGCTGGCCGAGGATCCACTGGCCGGGGCTGACCCCCGACTCCTCCCGGAAGCGGCGGGTGAAGGTCCGTACGGACACGGCCTCCTGACGGGCCAGGTCGGTCAGGCGCAGCGGTTCGTGCAGCCGGTCCAGCACCCAGGCGCGGACCGCCGCGGTGCTGGCGAGCTGCGGCTCCGGCATCGGGCGCTCGATGAACTGCGCCTGCCCGCCGTCCCGGTGCGGCGGTACGACGGTCCGCCGGGCCACCTCGTTCGCGACGGCCGCGCCGTGGTCGCGGCGCACGATGTGCAGGCACAGGTCGATCCCGGCGGCGACGCCGGCCGAGGTGAGCACGTCCCCGTCGTCGGTGTAGAGCACGTCCGGGTCGACCCGGACGGCCGGGAACAGGGCCTGGAAGTGCTCGGCGGAGGCCCAGTGGGTGGTGGCCCGGCGGCCGTCGAGGTACCCGGCGGCGGCGAGCACGTAGCCGCCGGTGCAGATGGAGACGAGCCGGGTGCCCGGCCGGATGTGCGCGAGGGCCGCGGCCAGCTGCTCGGTCAGCCGGCCGTGCTCGTGGACCGGCCCGAGTTCGTACGAGGCCGGCACGACCACGGTGTCGGCGGTGGCCAGCAGCTCCGGGCCGTGCTCGACGTGGATCGCGAAGTCGGCGTCGGTCGGCACCGGGCCGGGGGCGAGCCCGCAGGTCAGGATCGTGTAGAGGGGCCGTCCGGCGGGATCCTTGGCGCGGCCGAAGATCCGGTGCGGGATGCCGAGCTCGAAGGGCAGCAGCCCGGCGAGGGCGAGTACGACGACGCGGTGGGGCGGGGCTTGCGGCTCCATGGCCCGATCATATCGAAGCATGACAGTCAGGCCACTGTCGTCGGTGATCCCGTGGCCGGAAGCTGTCGGGGTGACACAGACCGCCGCCGCCTCCACGGCCACCCCGCACACTCCCCGGCAGGCCGGGCGCGTCCACCGCGCCTGGTTCGTCGCGGCCGTCGCCTTCGTGACGATCATCGGCTCCGCCGCCTTCGCCTCCCTGCCCGGGCTGCTCATCGAGCCGCTGCACGAGGAGTTCGACTGGTCGCGCGGCACGATCGGGTTCGCCGTCTCGGTCAACCTCGCGCTGTACGGGCTCACCGCGCCCTTCGCGGCGGCGCTGATGGACCGTTTCGGCATCCGCCGGGTCGTGGCGCTGGCCCTGCTGGTCATCGCCGGCGGCTCGGTCGCCACGGTGTGGATGACCGCCGCCTGGCAGCTGGTGCTGTTCTGGGGGGTCCTGGTGGGCCTGGGCAGCGGGTCGATGGCCCTGGCCTTCGCGGCGACGGTCACCAACCGGTGGTTCACCGCCCGGCGCGGCCTGGTCACCGGAATCCTGACGGCCGCCGGGGCCTCGGGCCAGCTGGTCTTCCTGCCGCTGCTGTCCTGGCTGGTGGAGGACCACGGCTGGCGACCGGCGGCGGTCACCGTCTCCCTCACCGCGCTCGCCGTGGTCCCCTTCGTGTGGCTGCTGCTGCGCGACCACCCGGCGGACGTGGGCCTGGCCCCGTACGGGGGCACGTACGCCCCGAAGCCCGCCCCGGTGCCGGGCGCCGCCCGAAGGGCGCTCACCGTGCTGTCCAAGGCGGCCAGGACCGGTCCGTTCTGGCTACTGGCGGGCACCTTCGCGATCTGCGGGGCCTCCACGAACGGCCTGGTCAAGACCCACTTCGTGCCGGCGGCCCACGACCACGGCATGCCGGTGACGGCGGCGGCCGGACTGCTGGCGGTGATCGGCGTCTTCGACGTCATCGGCACCGTGGCGTCGGGCTGGTTCACCGACCGCTTCGAGGCGCGGCGGCTGCTGGCGGTCTACTACGCCCTGCGCGGTGTCTCGCTGCTCTTCCTGCCGATGCTGCTGGCCCCGTCCGTACACCCGCCGATGATCTTCTTCATCGTCTTCTACGGCCTGGACTGGGTCGCCACCGTCCCGCCGACCATCGCCCTGTGCCGCGAGCACTACGGCGAGGACGGGGCGATCGTCTTCGGCTGGGTGCTGGCCTCGCACCAGGTGGGCGCGGCGGTCGTCGCCTTCCTGGGCGGCCTGGCCCGGGACGTCTTCGGCTCGTACGACGTCGTCTGGTACGCCTCGGGAGCGCTGTGCGCGATGGCGGCGCTGATGTCGATGGTGATCCGGCGCCGTCCGGCTCCGGCCGCGACAGTCGCCCCGGCCGGAGCGCAGGATCCCGGAGCGTAGTACCCCGGAGCGCGGGACCCCGGGCCGTCAGCCCGCGGGGGTGGTGGACTTCAGGGTGCCGTCCGGGCCCGCGAGCAGCACCGGGGTGTCGGGGCCGCCCAGGTCGCGGACGGCCGCGCGGTCGGCGTCGGCCGGGGCGTCGGCGGAGCTGACGACGGCGGCGGCCTCGAGCGAGCGGGCCCCGCTCGCCACGGCCATCGCGACGGCGGTCTGCAGCGCGCTCAGCTTCAGGGAGTCGAGCTCGACCGTGCCGGCCACGTAGGTGCGGCCCGTCTCGTCGCGCACCGCCGCGCCCTCGGGCACCCCGTTGCGGGCCCGGGCGCTGCGCGCCAGCGTGATGATCTTGCTGTCCTCGGGGTCGATCCCGGTGATGTCGGTCATGGGCGAAGCATATGGAGCGTCTGGGCGGGGCCGTACCACGCCCCCGCCCAGACGCTCTCCCCTCCGCTCCCCCGATCCCCCCTGACCCAGGGACAAACCTAAGTGTGGAATAAGAGGTTCCTGTGATCCGAAGGTCCCGAGACCCAGTGACCTTCGTCCTTGATCCTTTTCGCCCCGCCGGGGCGCGTCAAGGCCGGTCGAGCCGCAGCCGCTCCGCCCTCGGCAGCCCCGCCACGACCAGGTCGTAGGAGTCCTCCACGAGCTCGCGGACCAGCGCGTCCGGCAGGCCGCCCGGCCCGCCCACGGTCACCGTGTTCCAGTGCCGCTTGTTCATGTGGTAGCCGGGCACGATCGCCTCGTGCTCCGCGCGCAGCCGTACCGCCAGCTCCGGCTCGCACTTGAGGTTGACCTTCAGCGGCTCCGCGTCCAGCGCCGTGAGCGCGAACACCTTGCCCAGCACCTTGAACACCGAGGTCTCCGGGGTGAACGGGAACTCCTCCACCGCCGCGTTGAAGCCGAGACAGAACTCCCGCAGCTGAGCCGGGGTCATTCCCCCTCCTCCGCCGCGGCCTCCGCCGCGGCCACCGGTTCCACCAGCACCGTCACGATCTTGTTCCGCCGTCCGGCCGGGGACTCGGCCGTCAGCCGCAGCGGACGCCCGTCCGGCAGCTCGACCAGCGCCGAGGCGCCCGCGATCGGCACCCGGCCCAGCGCCTTCGCCAGCAGGCCGCCGACCGTCTCCACGTCCTCGTCGTCGAAGGCCTCGACCTTGAACAGCTCGCCGAGGTCGGTGATGTCGAGGCGCGCCGTGACCCGGTAGCGGTCCTCGCCCAGGTCCTCGACCGGCGGGAGCTCCCGGTCGTACTCGTCGGTGATCTCCCCGACGATCTCCTCCAGGATGTCCTCGATCGTGACGATCCCCGCCGTGCCGCCGTACTCGTCGATGACGACGGCCACGTGGTTGCGCACCTGCTGCATCTCGCGCAGCAGGTCGCCCGCGTTCTTGGTGTCCGGCACGAAGACCGCCGACCGCATGACCGTGGAGACCAGGTCGGACTCCGCCTCCCGGCTGATGTGGGTCTTGCGGACCAGGTCCTTCAGGTAGACGATCCCGACGATGTCGTCCTCGTTCTCCCCGGTCACCGGGATGCGCGAGAAGCCGGAGCGCAGCGCGAGCGTGGTCGCCTGACGGACCGTCTTGTACCGCTCGATGCACACCAGGTCGGTGCGCGGCACCATCACCTCGCGCACCAGGGTGTCGCCCAGCTCGAAGACCTGGTGCACCATGCGGCGCTCGTCGTCCTCGATCAGCGATTCCCGCTCCGCCAGGTCCACCATCGCGCGCAGCTCGGCCTCGGAGGCGAACGGCCCCTTGCGGAAGCCCTTCCCGGGCGTGAGCGCGTTGCCGATGAGGATCAGCAGCTGCGGGATCGGCCCCATCACCCGCGCGAGCGGTACGAGGACGTACGCGGCCGCCGTCGCGGTGTTCAGCGGGTGCTGGCGGCCGATCGTGCGCGGGGACACGCCCACGGCCACGAAGGAGACCAGCACCATGACCCCGATGGCCACGAGCAGCGCGGTCCAGGTCTCCCCGAACTCGCCGAGGCATACGTAGGTGACGAGGACGCCGGCCGCCATCTCGCAGGTGACCCTGACCAGCAGGGCCACATTGAGGTAGCGGGTGGGGTCGCCGGCAACCTGTGCGAGCTTCTCGCTGCCGCGCCGGCCCTCCCGTACGGCCTGCTCGGCACGGAAGCTCGAGATGCGGGCGATCCCGGACTCGGCGCACGCCGCGAACCAGGCCACGACCACCAGCAGGACGGCGCCGGTGATCAGTTGCGGGGCGTTCACGAGACGGTGGGCGCCGGGGACGGACCGGTCATGCCGCGCTCGGCACGCCAGCCGTCGACGATGGCCGCCTGGAGGCCGAACATCTCGGCCTTCTCGTCGGGCTCCTCGTGGTCGTACCCGAGCAGGTGCAGCACCCCGTGGACGGTCAGGAGCTGGAGCTCCTCGTCCATGGAGTGCTGCGTCGGGGCGTCCTCGCCCTGCTTCTTGGCGACCTCGGGGCAGAGCACGATGTCACCGAGGAGCCCCTGCGGGGGCTCCTCGTCGTCCTTCGCCGGCGGACGGAGCTCGTCCATCGGGAAGGACATGACGTCGGTGGGTCCGGGCAGGTCCATCCACTGGATGTGGAGCTGCTCCATGGCGTCCTCGTCGATGACGATGACGGAGAGCTCCGAGAGCGGGTGGATCCGCATCCGGGTGAGCGCGTAGCGGGCGATGTCGAGGATCGCCTGCTCGTCGACCTCGGTTCCGGACTCGTTGTTGACGTCGATCGACATGGTGCGCTGGGTTCTACTTCCGCTGGAGGCCGTTCGCGGCCTGCTGGCTCTCGTCGTACTTCTCGTACGCGTCGACGATACGGCCGACCAGCTTGTGGCGGACGACATCCTCGGACGTGAGCCGCGAGAAGTGGATGTCCGGAACCCCTTCGAGGATCGACTGGACCTGGCGCAGACCGCTCTTGGTGCCGCCCGGAAGGTCGACCTGGGTGATGTCACCCGTGATGACGATCTTCGAATCGAACCCGAGCCGGGTCAGGAACATCTTCATCTGCTCCGGGCTCGTGTTCTGCGCCTCGTCGAGGACGACGAACGCCTCGTTGAGGGTGCGGCCGCGCATGTACGCCAGCGGGGCCACCTCGATGGTCCCGGCGGCCATGAGCCGCGGGATCGAGTCGGGGTCCAGCATGTCGTGCAGCGCGTCGTAGAGCGGGCGCAGGTACGGGTCGATCTTGTCGAAGAGCGTGCCCGGCAGGAAGCCGAGCCGCTCCCCCGCCTCGACGGCGGGCCGGGTCAGGATGATCCGGCTGACCTGCTTGGACTGCAGGGCCTGGACCGCCTTCGCCATGGCGAGGTAGGTCTTGCCCGTACCCGCGGGGCCGATGCCGAACACGATCGTGTTCTTGTCGATGGCGTCGACGTACCGCTTCTGGTTGAGGGTCTTGGGCCGGATGGTGCGGCCCCGGCTGGAGAGGATGTTCTGGGTGAGCACCTCGGCGGGAGTCTCCTCCGGGCCGCCCTCCTTGCCGTTGCCGCTCGCCTTGAGCATGGCGATCGAGCGTTCCACTGCGTCCTCCGTCATCGGCTGCCCGGTGCGGAGCACCAGCATCATCTCGTCGAACAGGCGTTGGATCAGAGCGACTTCCGCCGCCGCCCCGATCGCGCTCACCTGGTTGCCCCGAACATGGATGTCGGCCTTCGGGAAGGCCTTCTCGATCACGCGCAACAGGGCGTCACCGGAACCGAGCACCGTCACCATCGGGTGCGTGGCCGGAACGGTGAAGTGGGCTCGCGCCTGGCCCGGCGCTGGGATGTGGGCTGTCGGTGTCTGAGTCATGGGCCGGCACTGTGGCCTGCGCATACCTCCCGCTGAGGGGCCGCGCCGATCGACGACCTCCGGAATACCAAGCGTACGTCGCCTCCGGGGCATCCCCGAGAGGTTTTCCACCGGCATTCCACCGGCCCGGGCGCCTGCCGGCCGCGGCGCCGGGTGCCGGGCCGGCAGGGCGGCCGGGAGCCGCGCGGCCGGCGCCACTCAGGCGGAGTGCCGGAAGCCGATGGTGGGCACCGCCCGGCGCCGGGCGGCCGGGGCCCCGGCGTGCGGGATCAGCTCGTCCAGGAAGGCGTAGCGGCCGCGCAGCTCGGCCGGGGCCGTCCGCCACCAGTGCGCCACCTCGGGCCAGCCGGGGGCCGAGAGGGAGCCGCCGAACTCCTGGACCGACAGGGCCGCCGTCAGCCCCGCGAAGGCGAGGCGGTCCACGAGCGGCCAGCCCGCCAGGGTGCCGGTGACGAAGCCCGCCACGTACACGTCGCCCGCCCCGGTCGGGTCCAGCTCGTCGACCGTGATCCCCGGGACGTGGGCCGTCTCGCCCGTCCGCCCGTCCACCGCGTACGAGCCCTCCGGGCCCATCGTCACCACCGCGATCGGCACCCGCTCGGCCAGCGCCCGGGCGGCCGCGCGCGGACAGTCGGTCCGCGTGTACCGCATGGCCTCGCCCGCGTTCGGCAGGAAGGCCTCGCAGTGCGCCAGGTCGGCCAGGTCCCCCAGGTCCCACCGCCCGCTCTCGTCCCAGCCCACGTCCGCGAAGACCCGCGCGCCGCGCCGGGCCGCCTCCCCGATCCACGGCTCGCCCCGGCCGGGACCCAGCGCCGCCACGGCCGCCCGGGCCCGCGGCGGGCACTGCGGGAAGGGGCCGGGGCCGGCCGGCGGGGGTGCCTCGTGCCCGTGCGAGACCATCGTGCGCTCGCCCTCGTAGGCCATCGAGACGGTGACGGGGCTGTGCCAGCCGGGGATCGTCCGCGACATGGACAGGTCGATGCCCTCGCCCTGTTCGAGGGCGTCCCAGCAGTACTCGCCGTAGTGGTCGTCGCCGAACGCCGCGGCGAGCGAGGTGCGCAGGCCGAGGCGGGCCAGGGCGGTGGCCATGTTGGCGACGCCGCCGGGGCTGGATCCCATGCCGCGCGCCCAGGACTCCGTACCGCGCACCGGGGCGGAGTCGAGGCCGGTGAAGATGATGTCGAGGAAGACCGTGCCGGTCAGGAAGACGTCGCAGGCGGGCTCCTGCGGGTTGCGCAGCGGACCGAGCGGGTCCACCGCCGCCGCGAGGCTGTCGACATTCTCCCGACTGGTCACGGTGTACTCCCCGTTGGCTTGAAGGGTCGTTTCTTCCGGAGCGTTTTCGGTGCGATGGTTTTCGGTGGAAAGATGCCAGCCATGCCCGGCCCGCACGAGGCCAAACCCAGTGTGTCGCAGATCACTACAGGAATGCTCTTTTCCTGCTGTCGGGCCACTTGATAAACATGGGCCCCGCTCACTCTGCGACGACGCCACGCATCACCCGCACCACCTGGAACGCACGTGCCCGACCGCACCCCCGCGCCGCTCTCCGAGCCGGCCGCCGAGCCGCCCGCCGCATGGCCTCTGGTGGCCCTCTTCACCGCCGGGTACCTCGCCCCGTACCTCCTGCCGACCGTCGTCGGACGGCTCGACGCCCACCTGCCGCTGAGCCCCGCGCAGGCCGGTCTGATCGGCAGCGCCCTGCTGCTCGGCTCCGCCGCGGCCGGTTTCACCCTGGCCTCCCGCATCGGCCGGCACGGGCCCCGGCGCCTGGCCCGGATCGGGCTGCTGCTGGCCGTCGCGGGCTACGGCACGGCCGCGGCGGCCTCGCTGCTGCCGCTGGTCGTCGCGGGCGCGGTGGTCGGCGGCTTCGGCTCCGGCACGGCCACCGCCGTGGCCGCAGCGGGCATCGCCGGGCAGCGCGATCCGCACCGGGCCTCCGCGCTGGGCCTGTTGTCGGTGTCGGCGACCGCCGGGGCGCTGTACCTGACGCTGCCCCGGCTCGGGGGCGGCCACGGGCTGCCGTTCGCCGCCATCGCACTGGTCGCGGCGCTGGTCTGGCCCGCCGCGGGACGCCTCGGCGGCTCCTCGGCGCCCGCGGTGACCGGGGTCGCCCCGGGCCGCCTCCCGTACCCGCGCGCCGGGGTGGTCCTGGCCGGCTCCCTGATGCTGTGGTCGCTCGCGCAGAACGCCCTGTGGGGGGTCAGCGGCCGGATCGGCGTCCAGCAGGCGGGCCTCTCGGAGGTCACCCTCGGCGTCGTCTTCGCCGCGGCGCTGGGCGCGGGCCTGCTCGGGGTCACGGCCGCCTCCGCGCTGGGCTCCCGGCTGGGCCGGGCGGTCCCGATCGGCGCCGGGACGGCCGTGATCGCCTGCTGCGTGGTGGTGTCCTCGTCCGCCCGGGACCTCGCGGGCTTCGCCGGCGGGGAGATCCTGTGGAACGCGCTCTACCCGGTCGTGCTCTCGTACGCGATCGGCCTCGCGGCGGCCCTGGACCCGCGCGGCCGGTGGGCGGTGCTGGCCGGGTCGGCGTCCTCGCTGGGCGTGGCCTGCGGGCCGGTCACCGGCAGCCTGCTCGCGGAGGCGGCGGGCTTCCCGGGCATGGGCCTGGTGCTGGGGTCGCTGCTGCTGGCCGTGGCCGGGCCGATGGCCGCCGTGGCGCTGCACGCGGGCGGGCGTCCGCTGACCCCCGGCTCCGTCCGCCGGCGCGGTGGCGCCGCGGCGGCCGTGCTCGCCGCCGGCGCGGGCGCCCCGTCGGGCACGGTCCCGCGCGTCGGGGCCGCGGAGCTCGAGGTCACCGAGATCCCGCTCCGCCGCCGGCCGCTGCGCGTGCTGCTCCCGGCCCCGGCCTCCCTCCGCCGCACCCGCACCCGAACCCGCCTGTAGCCGCTGCGCGGGGCACGCGGACTCCGGCGCGGCTCAAAGACCTTGGGGCTCCGCCCCAAACCCCGCGCCTCAAACTCCCCCAGCTACCGCTGGGAGGTGCCCCCAGGCGGGGCTGGATTTCGGCTGATGTGCGCTCACGGGTGCTGCCGGCGGGGCTGGAGCCCCGGCGGCGGCGCGCCGGATGGCCAGGCGGCGTCAGCGGCGCTTCGGGAGGGGGACCCGGGTCAGGTCCGCCGCGATCGTCAGCTCGCCCTCGAACCCGGCCGCGCGGGCCTGCCGTTCGAACTCCGAGGGGTCGGTGTAGCGCTGCGAGAAGTGCGTCAGCACGAGGTGCCGGACGCCCGCGTCCCGTGCCACCCGCGCCGCCTGCCCGGCCGTGAGGTGCCCGTGCTCGGTGGCCAGCGGCTCGTCCTCGTCGAGGAAGGTCGACTCGATCACCAGCATGTCGCAGCCCTCGGCCAGCTCGTCCACGCCCTCGCAGAGCCGGGTGTCCATGACGAACGCGAACCGCTGCCCCGGCTTCGGCTCGCTGACCTGCTCCAGCGTGACCTCGCCCAGCCGGCCCTCGCGCTGGATCAGGCCCACGTCGGGGCCCTTGATCCCGTGCCGTGCGAGCAGTTCCGGGATCATGCGGCGGCCGTCCGGCTCGGTGAGCCGGTAGCCGAAGGACTCCACCGGGTGCGAGAGCAGCCTGGCCTCGAGGACGTACGAGGCCCCGCGCGCCAGCTCCCGCATCCCGTCCCCGGCGACCGGCTCCTCGGCCAGCAGCACCGTCTCGCGGTAGGCGGTGGCGTACCGCAGCCGGTCGAAGAACTTCTGCCCGGAGGCCGGGTAGTGCGCGGTGACGGGGTGCGGGACCCGGTCGAGGTTGATCCGCTGGATCACCCCGGCCAGGCCGAGGCTGTGGTCACCGTGGAAGTGGGTGACGCAGATCCGGTTGATGTCGTGCGCGGCCACCCCGGCACGCAGCATCTGGCGCTGGGTGCCCTCGCCCGGGTCGAAGAGGATGCCCTCGGCGTCCCAGCGCAGCAGGTAGCCGTTGTGGTTGCGGTGGCGGGTGGGCACCTGGCTGGCGGTGCCCAGCACCACGAACTCGCGTACGGACACGGGTTATCCGGGGGGCCACTGGAGGCCGCGGCCGCCGAGGACGTGCGCGTGGGCGTGGAAGACGGTCTGGCCGGCGCCGGCGCCCGTGTTGAAGACGACCCGGTAGCCGTGGTCGGTGAGCTTCTCGTCGAGGGCGATGCGGCCGGCCTCGGCGAGGAGGTCGGCGGTGATGGCGGGCTCGGCCGCCGCCAGCGAGGCCGCGTCGGGGTAGTGCACCTTGGGGATGACCAGGACGTGCGTCGGCGCCTGCGGGTTGATGTCCCGGAAGGCGAAGGTCGTGTCGGTCTCCCGGACCACGGTCGCCGGGATGCTCCCCGCGACGATCTTGCAGAACAGGCAGTCGGCCTGCGGTTCCCCGGCCATCGCTTCGCCTCCGTGTCGTTGATCGCTCCGGGCATCGTATCCCCGGACCGCGTACGGGACTCCGCGGCCTCCACCCCCGGTCCGCCCGCCGTCCGCGGGGGTCAGCTCCAGCGGCCGGTGCGGGCCAGCAGGACCGCCGTCGCCGCGGTGCCGGCGGTCGAGGTGCGCAGGACCGAGCGGCCCAACCGGTACGGGCGGGCTCCCGCCTCGGCGAAGACGGCCAGCTCCTCCGGGGAGACCCCGCCCTCCGGGCCGACCACCAGCACGATGGACCCCGTCGCCGGGAGCTCGGCCTCGGCCAGGGCCTCGGAGGGGGTGTCGCGGTCCTCGTGGAGGACCATCGCCAGGTCGGCGCCGGCCAGCAGTGCCGCCACCTGCTTGGTGGACAGGGCCTCGGCCACGTCCGGGAAGCGGACCCGGCGGGACTGCTTGCCCGCCTCACGGGCGGTGGCCCGCCACTTGGCCAGGGACTTGGCGCCGCGGTCGCCGCGCCACTGCGTGATGCACCGCGAGGCCTGCCAGGGCACGATCGCGTCCACGCCCGTCTCGGTCATGGTCTCCACGGCCACCTCGCCCCGGTCCCCCTTGGGCAGGGCCTGGACGACGGTGATCCGGACGGTCGGCCCGGCTTCCTCGAAGGCGCCGGACACGGTCAGGACCAGCCGGTCCTTGCCCTCCGCCGCCTTCACGACCGCCTCGGCCCAGCCGCCCCGGCCGTCCGTGAGGACCACCGCCTCGCCCGGGTTCAGCCGCTTCACGGACACCGCGTGCCGGCCCTCAGGGCCGTCCAGGACGAACTCCGGTCCCGCCGGGACCTCTTTGACCACGAACACCGGGGCGGTCATGACGCACTCCTCATCTGCATTGCCTTCAACGTGCTCTGTGCCTCGGCCAGTTCGGCCGCCAGCACCTCCATCAGCTCCCCGGCGGGCAGCGCCCGCGCCAGCCGGTGCCCCTGGCCCGCCCACAGGGCCATGCCCTGCGGGTCCCCGGCCGCGGCGGCCGCCTTGCGCAGCCCCGAGGTCAGGTGGTGGATCTGCGGGTAGGCGGCGGGGGCGTACGGTCCGTGCTCGCGCATGAACCGGTTGACCAGGCCCCGCCCCGGCCGCCCGGAGAAGGCCCGGGTGAGCTCGGTGCGGACGAACAGCGGGTCCGTCAGGGCCTTCTTGTGCAGCGGATCCGCGCCCGACTCCGGGCAGGCCAGGAAGGCGGTGCCGAGCTGGGCCGCCTCGGCGCCCGCCGCGAGCAGCGCGGCGATCTGGGAGCCCCGCATCAGCCCGCCCGCCGCGATGATGGGGAGCGCGACGGCCTCCCGTACCTGGGCCACGAGCGCCAGCAGGCCCACCGACGCCGTGCCGTCGGCCTGCGGGTCGTCCCGGTGCGTGCCCTGGTGCCCGCCGGCCTCGACGCCCTGGACGCAGACGGCGTCGGCCCCGGCCTCCTGCGCGCGGCGGGCCTCCTCGACGGAGGTCGCGGTGACGACGGAGTACGTGCCGGCCTGGCGCAGGGAGGCCAGGACCGCCGGGGCGGGACAGCCGAAGGTGAAGGAGACGACCGGGACCGGGTCCTCCAGGAGGATGGCGAGCTTGGCGTCGTAGCCGTCGTCGCAGGTGCCGATGATGTCCTCGGCGGCCAGGGAGATCTCGTACCAGCTCGCCTCGCCGGCCAGCTGCCCGCGGTAGGCCTCGACGGCGGCCGGGTCCACGTGGCCGGTCTGCGGCATGAAGAGGTTCACCCCGAAGGGGCGCCGGGTGAGGGCGCGCACCTGCTTGATCTCCTGGTACATGCCGTCGGCGGTCTTGTACCCGCCGGCCAGGAAGCCCAGTCCGCCCGCCTCGCACACGGCGGCGGCCAGGGGCGGACAGGAGGCGCCGCCCGCCATGGGGGCCTGCACGATCGGGTATGCGCAGAGACCGTTCGGTGCCGAGGTCATGCACTGCATCGTGCCATGTCCCGCTCAGGGGACCGAATCACCGCATTCGCCTGGCATAGTCCGCTTCCCGGCGCGGCCGGAACGCATACGGCGAGCCCGGCCGGGGGCATCCCCCGGCCGGGCTCGTCGATCAGAGGTCGCAGGCGGTCAGCGGCCGTTGAAGGCGTCCTTCAGGCGGCTGAACAGCCCCTGCTGGCCCGGCGCGAACTGGCCGGTCGGCCGCTCCTCGCCGCGCAGCTTCGCCAGCTGGCGCAGCAGCTCCTCCTGCTGGGCGTCCAGCTTGTTCGGGGTGGTCACCTCGACGTGGACGATCAGGTCGCCGCGTCCGCCACCGCGCAGGTGGGTGACGCCGCGCCCGTGCAGCGGGATCGACTGGCCGGACTGGGTGCCGGGCCGGATGTCGATCTCCTCCATGCCGTCCAGCGTCTCCAGCGGGCACTTGGTGCCCAGGGACGCCGCCGTCATCGGGATGGTCACCGTGCAGTGCAGGTCGTCCCCGCGCCGCTGGAAGACCGGGTGCGGCAGCTCGTGGATCTCCACGTACAGGTCGCCGGCGGGGCCGCCGCCGGGGCCGACCTCGCCCTCGCCCGCGAGCTGGATGCGGGTGCCGTTCTCGACACCGGCCGGGATCTTGACGGTGAGGCTGCGGCGGGACCGGACCCGGCCGTCGCCCGCGCACTCGGGGCACGGGGTCGGGACGACGGTGCCGAAGCCCTGGCACTGCGGGCAGGGGCGCGAGGTCATGACCTGGCCCAGGAAGGACCGGGTGACCTGCGAGACCTCGCCGCGGCCGCGGCACATGTCACACGTCTGCGCGGAGGTGCCGGGGGCTGCGCCCTCGCCCGAGCAGGTGGTGCAGACGACGGCCGTGTCGACCTGGATGTCCTTGGTCGTCCCGAAGGCCGCCTCGTCCAGCTCCAGGTCGAGGCGGATCATGGCGTCCTGGCCGCGCCGGGTCCGCGAGCGCGGGCCGCGCTGCGAGGCCTGGCCGAAGAAGGCGTCCATGATGTCGGAGAAGTTGCCGAAGCCACCCGCTCCGAAGCCGCCCGCTCCGGCACCGCCGCCCGACGAGGACAGCGGGTCGCCGCCCAGGTCGTAGACCTGCTTCTTCTGCGGGTCCGAGAGCACCTCGTAGGCCGCGTTGATCTCCTTGAAGCGCTCCTGCGTCTTCGGATCCGGATTCACATCCGGGTGGAGTTCACGCGCGAGGCGCCGGAAGGCCTTCTTGATCTCGTCCTGCGATGCGTCGCGGCGCACGCCGAGAACGGCGTAGTAGTCCGTGGCCACTTACGACTCCGCCAGGATCTGTCCGACGTAACGTGCCACTGCGCGTACCGCTCCCATCGTTCCGGGGTAGTCCATGCGGGTCGGTCCGACCACGCCGAGTTTGGCGACCGTTTCGCCGCCCGAACCGTAACCGACCGAGACGACCGACGTGGAGTTCAGCCCCTCGTAGGCGTTCTCGTGCCCGATCCGTACGGCCATTCCCGACTCGTTGGCCTCGCCCAGCAGCTTGAGGAGCACGACCTGCTCCTCCAGCGCTTCGAGCACCGGCCTGATCGTCAGGGGAAAATCGTGTCCGAAGCGGGTGAGATTGGCGGTGCCGCCGATCATCAGCCGCTCTTCTGCTTCCTCGACCAGGGTTTCGAGGAGCGTCGAGAGCACGGTGGACACCGTGCCCCGGTCATCCGCCTCGAAGGACTCGGGGAGGTCCTGGACGAGCGGGGGAACGTCGGTGAACCGGCGCCCCACGACCCGGCTGTTGAGCCGCGCCCGCAGATCGGCCAGCGAGGTCTCCCCGAAGGGGCTCGAGCAGTCGATCAGCCGCTGTTCGACGCGCCCGGTGTCCGTGATCAGTACGAGCATCAGGCGCGCGGGAGCGAGCGAGAGCAGCTCCACGTGCCGGACGGTCGACCGGGTCAGGCTCGGGTACTGGACGACGGCGACCTGCCGGGTCAGCTGCGCGAGCAGCCGCACCGTCCGGCCGACCACGTCGTCGAGGTCCACGGCCCCGTCGAGGAAGTTCTGGATGGCCCGGCGCTCGGGCGACGACAGCGGCTTGACCCCCGCCAGCTTGTCGACGAAGAGGCGGTAGCCCTTGTCGGTGGGGATCCGGCCGGCGCTGGTGTGGGGCTGGGCGATGTAGCCCTCCTCCTCCAGCACGGCCATGTCGTTGCGCACGGTGGCGGGCGAGACGCCGAGGCGGTGCCGCTCGGTGAGCGCCTTGGAGCCGACCGGCTCCTCCGTCCCGACGTAGTCCTGGACGATGGCGCGCAGCACTTCGAGTCTGCGTTCGCTGAGCATCGCGCACACCTCCAGCTGTGGTCCGTTGCCGCGTTCGTTGAAAGCTCGGTCGTTGGAGCCCGGTCATTGGCACTCTGGTCGTTCGAGTGCCAGAGATCCCCCGCTCAGTGTACGGCCGGGTAGTAAGACCCTGGCAAGGGAGGCCCGCCAGGGTAGCGTCGCGGCATGGACGTGCGTTGGGAAGAGGCGGGCTGGGAAAGGCTGACCGGGCGGGCCGGGCGCCGGCGGCTTCCGGTGTGGGACTGCACCGTGGGACTGGTGGTGGGGGACGATTCCGTGCTCCTCGTCGACCCCGGTTCGTGTCTGCGCGAGGGCGCGCGGGTGAGGGCCGAGGCGGAGCGGCTGACGGGCCGGCACGTGACCCATATCGCATTCACGCACGGACATTTCGACCACGTGCTGGGCGGGGCCGCCTTCTCCGGAGCCGAGGTGTTCGGGGCGGTCGGGCTGGACGCGCTGCTGGCCACCGGCCGCGAGGAGCTGCGCGGGGACGCGGTGCGCCACGGCCTGGCCGAGGCGGAGGCCGCGGAGGCGGTGGACCTGATGGTGGCTCCGAAGCACCTGGTGTCGGGCGAGTGGACGCTGGAACTGGGCGGGGTGCAAGTGCTGCTGGCCAATGTGGGGCCCGGGCACACGCGCCACGATCTGGCGGTCTTCGTGCCGGGCGAGCGCGAGACGGTGTTCTGCGGGGACCTGGTCGAGGAGTCGGGCGAGCCCTCGGCGGGCCCGGACGCGGTGCCCCGGCAGTGGCCGGCGGCGCTGGACCGGCTGCTCGCGCTGGGCGGGGACGACGCGCAGTACGTGCCGGGTCACGGAGCGGTGGTGTCCGCGGCCTTCGTGCGTGCGCAACGCGCCACACTGGCCGCGCGTTTCGGCGTGTCGTAGGCGTGTTCGCCGCGCCTCTCCTACGCTCGGCCGGATGCGCGAGTACTCCCCCGACCTGACCCCCCAGTGGAAGCGCCCCAAGGCCGTGCCGGAGGTGGCCGCGGAGCCCGACCTGGTGGTCGAGGTGGCCGGTACGGACTTCTGCGGCGCGGTGGTGGCCTGCGAGGCGGGCACGGTGACCCTGGAGGACCGCTTCGGCAAGCGGCGGGTGTTCCCGCTGGAGCCGCGGGGCTTCCTGCTGGACGGGGCCGTGGTCACCCTGGTCCGCCCCTCGCGGGCCCCCGCCGCGCCCCGCCGCACCGCCTCGGGCTCGATCGCCGTGCCGGGGGCCAGGGCGCGGGTGGCGCGGGCCGGGCGCATCTACGTGGAGGGCCGCCACGACGCGGAGCTGGTGGAGAGGGTCTGGGGGGACGACCTGCGGATCGAGGGCGTGGTGGTGGAGTACCTGGAGGGCATCGACGACCTCCCGGCCATCGTCGCGGAATTCGCCCCGGCCCCGGACGCCCGCCTGGGGATCCTGGTGGACCACCTCGTGCCGGGCTCGAAGGAGTCGCGCATCGCGGCGTCGGTGACCTCCCCGGACGTCCTGATCGTGGGCCACCCGTACGTGGACGTCTGGCAGGCGGTGAAACCGTCCGCCCTGGGCATCCCGGCCTGGCCCGTGGTCCCGCGCGGCCAGGACTGGAAGACGGGCATCTGCCGGGCCCTGGGCTGGCCCGAGAACACCGGTGCCGCCTGGCAGCACATCCTGTCCCGCGTGACCTCGTACAAGGACCTGGAGCCCACCCTCCTGGGCTCCGTGGAACACCTCATCGACCACGTGACGGCCTGAAGCGCCCACGGGCGCCGGGCCGTGCGCCGCGTCAGTCCACCAGGTCCCGGACCACCGCGTCGGCCAGCAGCCGCCCCCGCAGGGTCAGCACGGCCCGGCCGGCCCCGTACGGCTCCGGCTCCAGCAGCCCGTCCGCCAGCGCCCGCCGCGAGGCGGCCAGCCCGGCGGGTGCCAGCAGCGACAGCGGTACGCCGTCCACCAGCCGCAGCTCCAGCAGGATCCGCTCGACCCGCCGGTCCTCCTCGGAGAGGAGCTCGCGTCCGGCGCCCGGGGACCGCCCCTCCGCCAGCGCGGCGGCGTACGCCCCCGGGTGCTTGACGTTCCACCACCGCACCCCGCCCACGTGCGAGTGCGCGCCCGGACCCGCGCCCCACCAGTCGGCGCCGCGCCAGTACAGCTCGTTGTGCAGGCAGCGCCCGGCCTGCGAGGAGGCCCAGTTCGACACCTCGTACCAGGAGTACCCGGCCTCCGCCATCACCGCGTCCGCGATCAGGTAGCGGTCGGCGTGCACGTCGTCGTCCGTCATCGGGACCTCGCCCCGGCGGATCCGCCGCGCCAGCTGGGTGCCCTCCTCCACGATCAGCGCGTACGCCGAGATGTGGTCCGGCCCGGCGCCCAGCGCGGCGGAGAGCGAAGCCCGCCAGTCCTCGTCGGACTCCCCGGGCGTGCCGTAGATCAGGTCCAGGTTGACGTGCTCGAAGCCCGCCGCGCGCGCCTCGGCGACGCAGGCCTCCGGGCGCCCGGGGGTGTGCGTGCGGTCCAGGACCTTCAGGACGTGCTGCCGGGCGCTCTGCATGCCGAAGGAGATCCGGTTGAAGCCGCCGGCCCGCAGCTCGGCCAGGTACTGCGGGTTCACCGACTCCGGATTGGCCTCGGTGGTGATCTCCGCGTCCTCGGCCAGGCCGAACTCGTCCCGGATCGCCGCGAGCATCCGCACGAGGTCCCCGGCGGGCAGCAGCGTCGGCGTGCCGCCGCCCACGAAGACCGTCCGCACGGCCCGCGGGTCGTCCCCGAGCACCTTGCGGGCGAGGCGGACCTCGTCGATCAGGGTGTCGGCGTAGTTCTCCCGCGAGGCGAGCACACCGCCGGTGCCCCGCAGCTCGGTGGCCGTGTAGGTGTTGAAGTCGCAGTAGCCGCACCGCGTGGCGCAGTACGGCACGTGCAGGTAGAAGCCGAGCGGCCGGTCCCCCGCCCCCGCCAGGGCGTGCGACGGCAGCGAGCCGTCTTCGGGCATGGGTTCACCGTCGGGCAGTGCGGAAGGCATGACCCCATCATCCCGCACTGCCCCATGGTCGTTTACGCCGTGCCCGGCGCCCCCGGCTACGCCTCGCGCGAGCCCTCGTACATCTCGTCGATCAGGTGCTTGAACTCACGCTCGACGACCGGCCGCTTCAGCTTGAGGCTGGGCGTGAGGTCGCCGTGCTCGATGTCGAGGTCGCGCGGCAGGATCCGGAACTTCTTGACCGTCTGCCACCGCTGGAGGCCCTCGTTGAGGGTCTGTACGTACGTCTCGATCAGGCGGTTGGTCTCCGGCGCGGCCAGGACCTGCGGGTACGTCTTGCCCTCCAGCCCGTTCCCGGCGGCCCAGCCCATGATCGACGGCTCGTCGAGCGCGATCAGGGCGGAGCAGAAGTTCCGGTCGGCGCCGTGCACGACGATGGTCGACACGTACGGGCAGATCGCCTTGAACTGGCCCTCGATCTCGGCCGGGGCGACGTACTTGCCGCCCGAGGTCTTGATCAGGTCCTTCTTGCGGTCGGTGATGCGCAGGTAGCCGTCGGGCGAGAGCTCGCCGATGTCTCCCGTGTGCAGCCAGCCGTCGGACTCCAGCACCTCGGCGGTCTTCTCCGGCTGCCCGTGGTAGCCCTGCATGATGCCGGGGCCGCGCAGCAGCACCTCGCCGTCGTCGGCGATGCGGACCTCGGTGCCGGGGAGCGGCTTGCCGACGGTGCCGGTGCGGTAGGCCTCGCCCGGGTTGACGAAGGAGGCGGCACTGGACTCGGTCAGGCCGTAGCCCTCGAGGATGTGGATGCCCGCGCCGGAGAAGAAGTAGCCGATGTCGGGTGCAAGGGCGGAGGCGCCGGAGACGGCGGCCCGCAGGTTGCCGCCGAAGGCGTCGCGGAGCTTGGAGAAGACGAGCGCGTCGGCGATCTTGTGCTTGGTGGCGAGGCCGAAGGGGGCGGTCGCCTGACCCGTGCGGCGGAAGTTGTCCTGGGTGACCTTGGCGTACTCGCGGGCCACGCCGGCCGACCACTGGAAGATCTTGTACTTCGCCCCGCCGCCGGCCCGGGCCTTGGCGGCGACGCCGTTGTAGACCTTCTCGAAGATGCGCGGGACGGCCGCCATGTAGGTCGGCTGCACGACCGGCAGGTTCTCGATGATCTTGTCGATGCGGCCGTCGACGGCGGTCACGTGGCCGACCTCGATCTGGCCGGAGGTCAGCACCTTGCCGAAGACGTGGGCCAGCGGCAGCCACAGGTACTGGACGTCGTCCTTGGTGATCAGGCCGGTGGCGACGGTGGCCTTGGCCATGTACGACCAGTTGTCGTGCGGCAGGCGGACGCCCTTGGGGCGGCCGGTGGTGCCGGAGGTGTAGATGAGGGTGGCGAGCTGGTCGGCGGTGATGGCCGCGATCCGCTCCTTGACCGCCTCGGGGTGCTTGGCGAGGTACTCCTTGCCGCGCGCCTCCAGATCGGCGAGCGAGAGCACCCAGCCCTCGGGG
The DNA here is from genome assembly GCF_042719495.1 of Streptomyces sp. NPDC058525. NCBI lineage: Bacteria > Bacillati > Actinomycetota > Actinomycetes > Kitasatosporales > Streptomycetaceae > Streptomyces > Streptomyces sp. NPDC058525. The sequence continues at coordinate 24,650 of NZ_JBHXNP010000004.1, read as the reverse complement.
TCGCCCTCGGCGGCGACCGCGTCCGCGGTCTCCACGACCACCACGTGGGCCAGGCGGGGCAGCTCGGCGCGGCGCTCGCGCGCCTTGGCCAGCTGCGCGCCGTCCTCGGCGATGAGCACCCGGCTCTCGGAGTCCGCCAGGATGTACGCCGACTCCTCGGCGTTCGTCGTCGGGTAGATCGTGGTCACCGCGCCGCCGGCGCACATCACGCCGAGGTCGCCGAGGATCCACTCGACCCGGGTGTTGGAGGCGAGCGCGACCCGCTCCTCGGAGCCGAGGCCCAGGTCGATCAGCCCGGCGGCGATGGCGAAGACCCGCTCGGCCGCCTGGCCCCAGCTCAGCGACTTCCAGTCGTCGGGACCCTGGCCGCCGGCCGCGGGTACCGGATACCGGTACGCCTCCGCATGGGGCGTGGCGGCCACGCGCTCAAGGAAGAGGGCCGCCACCGTGGGCGGACGGTTCTCGATCAAGGTCTGTGTGTCGCTCACGACATCCTCCGGACCGGACCACGCGGCAGTGCGTGGGCGTGGGGCGCTTGGGGTGCGCATCGGGACAGGCGGGGTTTGAGACGTAACCAGCAGGTGACTGGCGAGTAACCATCGAGCAGTGATCAGACTAGAGGCCGTGCGCCGCCTGCGTAAGAGCTCGCGAGCGGCCGGTTCATAACGAAAGAGGCCCCCGCGCCGGAGCGTGAGGGCCTGCTTCCGCAGCGGTCGCGGGTGTCGCTACTTCTTCTTGCCGGCGGACTCGTCGCTGGAGAGGACGGCGATGAAGGCCTCCTGCGGGACCTCCACGGAGCCGACCATCTTCATCCGCTTCTTGCCTTCCTTCTGCTTCTCCAGCAGCTTCCGCTTACGGGAGATGTCACCGCCGTAGCACTTGGCGAGGACGTCCTTGCGGATGGCGCGGATGGTCTCGCGGGCGATGACGCGGGAGCCGATCGCGGCCTGGATCGGCACCTCGAAGGCCTGCCGCGGGATGAGCTCGCGCAGCTTGGCGACCAGGCGCACGCCGTAGGCGTAGGCGGCGTCCTTGTGCGTGACGGCGGAGAAGGCGTCGACCTTGTCGCCGTGCAGCAGGATGTCGACCTTGACCAGGCTGCCGGACTGCTCACCGGTGGGCTCGTAGTCAAGGGAGGCGTAGCCGCGCGTCTTGGACTTCAGCTGGTCGAAGAAGTCGAAGACGATCTCCGCGAGGGGGAGGGTGTAGCGGATCTCGACACGGTCCTCGGAGAGGTAGTCCATGCCGAGGAGGGTGCCTCGGCGGGTCTGGCAGAGCTCCATGATCGCGCCGATGAACTCGCTGGGGGCGAGGATCGTGGCCCGCACGATCGGCTCGAACACGTCCGAGATCTTGCCCTCGGGGAACTCGCTCGGGTTGGTGACGGTGACTTCCTTGCCGTCCTCCAGGACCACCCGGTAGACCACGTTGGGCGCGGTGGCGATCAGGTCGAGGCCGAACTCGCGCTCGAGGCGCTCGCGGACCACGTCCAGGTGCAGCAGGCCGAGGAAGCCGACGCGGAAGCCGAAGCCGAGCGCCGCCGAGGTCTCCGGCTCGTAGACGAGCGCGGCGTCGTTGAGCTGGAGCTTGTCCAGGGCCTCGCGCAGGTCCGGGTAGTCCGAGCCGTCGAGCGGGTACAGGCCCGAGAAGACCATCGGCCGCGGGTCCTTGTAGCCGCCGAGGGCCTCGGTCGCACCGTTGTGCAGGCTGGTGATGGTGTCACCGACCTTGGACTGGCGGACGTCCTTCACGCCGGTGATGATGTAGCCCACCTCGCCGACGCCGATGCCGTCGGCCGGGGTCATCTCGGGCGAGGAGACACCGATCTCCAGCAGCTCGTGGGTGGCGCCGGTGGACATCATCCGGATGCGCTCGCGCTTGTTGAGCTGGCCGTCGACCACACGGACGTAGGTGACCACGCCGCGGTACGAGTCGTACACCGAGTCGAAGATCATGGCGCGGGCCGGGGCGTCCTTGACGCCGACCGGGGCCGGGACCGTGGCGACGACCTTGTCGAGCAGCGCTTCCACGCCGAGACCGGTCTTCGCCGAGACGCGCAGGACGTCCTCGGGCTGGCAGCCGACCAGGTTCGCGAGCTCCTCGGCGAACTTCTCCGGCTGGGCGGCCGGCAGGTCGATCTTGTTCAGCACGGGGACGATCGCGAGGTCGTTCTCCATCGCCAGGTACAGGTTGGCGAGGGTCTGCGCCTCGATGCCCTGGGCGGCGTCCACCAGCAGGATCGTGCCCTCGCACGCGGCGAGGGAGCGCGAAACCTCGTACGTGAAGTCGACGTGCCCAGGGGTGTCGATCATGTTGAGGATGTGGGTGCTGCCCTGGCCCTCGCCCGTGGTGGGCGCCCAGGGCAGTCGGACCGCCTGGGACTTGATCGTGATGCCGCGCTCACGCTCGATGTCCATGCGGTCGAGGTACTGGGCGCGCATCTGCCGCTGATCGACCACACCGGTGAGCTGGAGCATCCGGTCGGCAAGGGTCGACTTGCCGTGGTCGATGTGCGCGATGATGCAGAAGTTGCGGATCAGCGCCGGGTCGGTACGGCTCGGCTCGGGCACGTGGCTGGGGATGGCGGGCACGCAGTGTCCTGATTCTCGGGTCTCAGTCGGGGGCGTGATCGATCCTGGTCGGATCATTGGGATCTCTACGCTGACTCCCATGGTCCCATGGACCGGGCAGTGCGCTCGGTTTGGGCTGCCCCGAGCGTGCCTGGTAGCCTGGGCAGCTGTGTCTCGTATGCCCTCTCAGCTGTCGAGGCACAATCCGAAGAACAAAACTCTGAACCTGAAAAGGCTCTTTCGTGGCGAACATCAAGTCCCAGATCAAGCGGAACAAGACGAACGAGAAGGCGCGCCTGCGCAACAAGGCCGTCAAGTCCTCGCTCAAGACCGCGATCCGCAAGGCCCGCGAGGCCGTCGTCGCCGGTGACGTCGAGAAGGCCACCGTGGCTTCCCGTGCCGCCGCGCGTGCGCTCGACAAGGCTGTCTCGAAGGGTGTCATCCACAAGAACGCCGCCGCCAACAAGAAGTCGGCGCTGGCCTCCAAGGTTGCCTCCCTGCAGGGCTGAGCTCTCGATGTGAATCGCCGGTAAGGACCCAGCGGGCCCTCTCTTCCGCTCCTTCACCGGCACACCGCGCCGCACGCGGCCTGCGTTCGCCACGCGGGTGCGGCGCACACAAGCAGTACGAGCAGTGTTCGAAGGCCCCGGCCACCGCCCTTCCCCAGGGCGGCAGCCGGGGCCTTCGTGCGTCAGTCGTGAGGCGTCAGTCGTGAGCCGTGTCGTGAGGCGTCGGCGGGCGGCCGTCAGCGGCGCTGGGGGCGGGCGGCTCGGGCCACGGCCACGACCGCCTTCTCCAGGGCGTACTCGGGATCGTCCCCGCCGCCCTTGACCCCCGCGTCGGCGGCGGCCACGGCACGCAGGGCGTCCGCGACGCCGTCCGCCGACCAGCCGCGCATCTGCTGGCGCACCCGGTCGATCTTCCACGGCGGCATCCCGAGGTCCCGGGCGAGATCGCCGGGGCGGGCCCCGCGCGGGGCGGAGGCCAGCTTGCCAATCGCCCGCACGGCCTGGGCCAGGGCGCTGGTGATCAGGACCGGCGCCACCCCGGTGGACAGGGACCAGCGCAGGGCTTCGAGTGCCTCCGCCGCCCGCCCCTCGACCGCGCGGTCGGCGACCGTGAAGCTGGAGGCCTCGGCCCGGCCCGTGTAGTAGCGGCCGACCACGGCCTCGTCGATGGTGCCCTCGACGTCCGCGCACAGCTGCGCGGCCGCGCTCGCCAGCTCCCGCAGGTCGCTGCCGATCGCGTCGACCAGGCTCTGGCACGCCTCCGGGGTCGCCGACCGGCCCAGCGTGCGGAATTCGCCCCGTACGAAGGACAGCCGGTCCGCCGGCTTCGTCATCTTCGGGCAGGCGATCTCCCGGGCGCCCGCCTTGCGCGCCGCGTCCAACAGGCCCTTGCCCTTGGCGCCGCCCGCGTGGAGGAGCACGAGGATGATCTCCTCGTAGGGTGCGTCGAGGTACGCCTTCACCTCCTTGACCGTGTCGGCGGACAGGTCCTGGGCGCCGCGCACGATCAGGACCTTGCGCTCGGAGAAGAGCGACGGACTGGTCAGCTCGGCCAGCGTGCCGGGCTGGAGCTGCTCGGAGGAGAGGTCGCGGACGTCCGTGTCGGAGTCGGCGGCGCGCGCGGCAGCCACCACCTCCCGCACGGCACGGTCGAGCAGCAGGTCCTCCTGCCCCACCGCGAGGGTGAGCGGGGCGAGCGGATCGTCGGTGGAGTTCTTCCTGGTGGCCATCGGCTCCAGCATCCCACGCCGCACTGACAGCCCCCGGCCCGGCGGGCCCCCTGACCCGATACGTGAGAATGATCGCGTGAACGTGCGACATGTACTCGTCCTGCCCGACCGCGACGCCGCCGAGGAGGTGGCGCAGGAGGCCGTGGACCGCTTCGGCCTCCCGGAGGAACCGCAGTTGGTGCGCGACGCCCTGGCCGGCGAGGACGACGCCGAGGACGCCCAGTGGCTGGTGGTCGTCGAGGACCCGAGGGAACGGCTCGACACCGCCGCGCTGGACGCCCTCGCCGCCGAGTACGAGGGCTGGCTGGAAGCCCCGTAGGAGTCGGGCCGGGCTCAGGCCTTGTGGACGATCTGCACGTCCAGCGTCACTTCCACGCTCGAACCGATCGCCGCGATGCCCTGCGCCAGCACCGACTGCCAGTTCAGGCCGAAGTCCTCGCGGTGCAGTTCGGCGGTGGCCCGGCAGGCGGCGCGCGGCTCGCCCTCCAGGCCCGTGCCCAGGCCCAGGTACTGGGTGTCCAGGGTGACGGACCGGCCGATCCCGTGGAGGGTGAGGGCGCCCGCGACGGCCCAGCGGCTGCCGCTGCGGTGGATGAACCGCTCGCTGTAGAACTCCACCGTCGGGTAACGGGCCGCGTCCAGGAAGTCGCCGGACCTCAGGTGGTCGTCGCGCATCCGCACCCCCGTGTCGATGCTCGCCGCATCGATGATCACGTGCATGGAGGAGTCCTCCATCCGGTCGGCTATCCGTACCGCGCCGGCGAACGTGTTGAACCGCCCGCCGATCCGCGCGAAACCGATGTGCCGGGCCGTGAAGGCGAGGGACGAGTGCGTCGGGTCGAGCTCCCAGTGGCCGGGCTGCGGCAGCAGCGGCGGCTCCACCGCGTCGAGGATGATCTCCCCGGTCCCGGGCTGCGCCGGGTCCCCCACCAGCGTCGCCCCGTGGAACGGCGCGTACCCCTCGGCGCTGACGGAGAGCCGGTACTCGCCCTCCGGCAGGGCCGCCGTGAATCCGCCGTACGGGTCGGTCACGCCGCTCACGATCCGGCGCCCGATCGGATCGGTCACCTCGAACTCGGCCTGTCTGACCGGCTGGTGGACGGTGTCGAGAACCCGGCAGCTGAGCAGACCCGCCGTCGGCGGCAGGGTCAGTGTCGCGGATGTGGGCGGGCTGGAACTTCCGGCCGTCTCCATCCCCCGTCGGCGTCCGAACATGGCTGATGCACCCCCGTGCTGTGTGGACTGGGACCGTTCTGGCGAAAACGCATTCGATCATGCTGTCGGGTTGTGGGCAAACAGAAGCGCTGTGCCCGGTATGCCGGTGTCGCCCCCGTCGCCGTCCGGCCGGGAACACCCGCATCCCGGCGCCCGCGCCGGACACCGCGATCGACCCGTCGGTGTCGGTCCGCAGTACGGCCGCCCCCGAGGCCCGCAGCCGGGCGATCGTACCGGGTGCGGGGTGCCCGTAGCGATTGGCCGCGCCGACCGGGACGACGGCGATCCGGGCCCGGATCCGCGCGTACAGCTCCGGATCCTGGTGCGCTGAGCCATGGTGCGCGACCTTGACGACGTCCACCGGGCCCAGCTGCGGATGCTCCCTCAAGAGGGCCTGTTGCGCGGGCGGTTCGAGGTCTCCGAGCAGCAGCAGGGTCAGCCCCGCGCCCCTGACCAGCAGGGCGACGCTCGCGTCGTTGGGCCCCTCCGGCGGCGGCCCGGCCGCCGGCGGCCAGAGCACCTCCCACTCCAGCGGTCCGGCCCGGCGCCGCTCCCCCGCCACCGCCCGCACGACGGGCACGCCCGCGGCGGCCGCGGTCCGGTGCGCCAACTGCGCCTGCCCCGGCGGCTCTTCCAGCGCCGTGGTCTGAATCACACCCACCGACCGGCCGCGCAGCACCCCGGACAGGCCTCCGACGTGGTCGGCGTGAAAGTGCGTCAGCAGCAGCATCGGCACCCGGTGCACGCCCAGCGCCCGCAGGCAGGCGTCCACGGGGGCCGGATCCGGCCCCGCGTCCACGACCAGGGCTTCGCCGGGGCCCAGGGCGAGCACCGCCGCGTCCCCCTGCCCCACGGCGCACTGCACGTAGCTCCAGCCGGGCGGGGGCCAGCCGGTGAGCGTACGGGTCAGCTGCGGCGGCCTCAGTACGGCCAGGAGCAGCAGCACCGCCAGTGCGGAGCAGAGCCACCGCTGTCGGCGGAGCCGCGCACCGAGCAGTACGAGGACCGCGGTGGCGGCGGCCAGCAGCAGCCCTCCGGCGAGCCCGCCCGGCCAGGCCAGCTCCGCCCCCGGCAGCCGCGCCCCGGCCCGCGCCACGGCGGCGATCCACCCGGCGGGCACCCCCGCGCACCAGGCGAGCAGCCGTGCGGCGTCCATCCACACCGGGGCCACGGCGAGCGCCGCGAAGCCGAGCACGGTCGCCGGACCGGCCGCCAGCTCGGCCAGCAGGTTGCACGGCACCGCCACGAGGCTGACCCGGGCGGAGAGCACCGCGACCACGGGCGCGCACACCGCCTGGGCGGCCGCGGCGGCTCCCAGCGCCTCGGCGAACCTCGGCCGCATCCCGCGCCGCCGCAGGGCCGCGCTCCACCGGGGCGCGAGGGTGAGCAGCGCGCCGGTGGCCAGCACGGACAGCAGGAACCCGTAACTGCGGGCCAGCCAGGGGTCGTAGAGGACCAGCAGCAGTACGGCGGCCCCCAGGGCCGGGATCAGGGACCTGCGCCGCCCGGTGGCGAGGGCCAGCAGGGTGACCGCCCCGCAGGCCGCGGCCCGCAGCACGCTCGGCTCCGGCCGGCACACCACCACGAACGCCAGCGTCAGGGCCGCCCCGCACAGGGCGGTGGCCCGCAGCGAGAGCCCCAGCCGGGGCGCCAGCCCGCGCCGCTCGGCCTGCTGCGCCCGGGCCGGGGGCCCGATGAGCAGGAACAGCACCACGGTCAGGTTGGACCCGGACACGGCCAGCAGGTGCAGCAGGTCGGTGGCCTTGAACGCCTCGTGCAGATCGGGCGGCACCCTGGACGTGTCCCCGACGACGAGCCCCGGCAGCAGGGCCCGGGCATCCGGTGCGAGCCCCTCGGTGGCCTCGCGCAGCCCGGCCCGCAGCCGCCCGGCGAACCGCTGTGCGGAGTCCGGGCCGCCGGTCACCGCGGGCGGGGTGTCGCCGGCCGGCCGCAGCAGGGCCACGGCCCGCTCGCCGTCCCGTGCCGGGGCCAGCCGGGCGACGACCTCCAGCCGGGTGGAGGGCAGCAGCCGGGCCCATCCCGGGTGCCCGGCCAGTACCCGGACCGGGGTCTCCACCCGGGTCCGCGCCCCGTCGGGCCCGGTCACGCCCGTCAGCACCGCGTCCAGCACCACCACCGGCTGCCCGCTCACCCCGCCGCCCCCGGCGAGCCGCGGATCGGAGCCGACGGTGAGCTCCGCCAGGACCCGGGCGTGCTCCCGGGCCAGTCCCACCACGGGCCCGGCGCGTGCCTCGGCCCGCTGGAGCCCGGCCACCCCGGCGCCCGCGCAGGCGCACAGCAGGGCCACGGCCAGGGCAGGGGCGGCCCTCCACCGGGGGCCCGGGCTCCGGCAGCCGGCCAGGAGCAGCAGCCCCGCTCCGGCCACGCCCAGGCCCACGCCGACGGCGGTCGGTCCCGCGGGGGCTTCCAGGGCGACGGCGGCCGCCGCCCATGCGGCCAGGGCGGGCGCGGCGAGGCGGAGGTCCGCCGGGCCCGCGCCCTCGCGGCCGTTCACGGCCGCACCAGCGTGCGCAGGTCGGCGAAGCGGCGCTCGCCGATGCCGTTGACCTGGCGGAGCTCCTCCACGGAGCGGAAGCCGCCGCGGGCGGTGCGGAAGTCCACGATGTGCTGCGCCAGCACCGGCCCGACCCCCGGCAGCCCGTCGAGCTGCTCGACGGTGGCCGAGCCGAGGCTGAGCGGCCCCGGCCCCGGCCCGCCTCCACCCCCGCCCCCGCCACCGGGCGAAGGCGGAGCGGGGGCTCCGACCAGCACCTGCTCACCGTCCACCAGGACCCGGGCCCGGTTCAGCCCGGTGGTGTCCGTACCGGGCCGCACGCCTCCCGCCGCGGCCAGCGCGTCCTCGACCCGCGATCCGGCGGGCAGCCTGCGCACACCCGGGTCCCGGACCTTGCCGCCGATGTCGACGACGATCCGCGCCGGGCCGCCGCCTGCCGACGCCGGAGCCGTGCCCGACGCGGCCGACGCGGCCGACGCGGCCGGGGCAGCCGGGGCCGCGGGGGCGATCACCGCCGGCGCGGTCACCGGCCGGGGCCGGGCGGACCAGAACTGCTGGGCGGCGAAGCCGACCGCGACGACCAGCACCACCCCGACGGCGGCCACCGTGCGCGGCTCCACCCCACAGCGCGCCTGAAACCACACCGGCAGCCGCTCCCGCAGCGCAAGCCGACGCGCAGCCCCGGACGACAGCCCCGCCCCCTCCCCCGAAGACCGGCCAACCGCCGCGGACGGGATCCCGGGCTCCACCTCGACCGGGCGCCGGACAACCACCCTGGGAGGGGGCCCGGGTTCCACCCCGCCCGAGGACCCAGAGTCCGCCTCAGGCGCGGACCCGGGGTCACCCTCCGGCAGGGATACCGGAACCGCCTCGATCGCGGGCCCAGGGTCCGACTCGGGCCGGGGCCCGGAGGTCGGCTCAGGCGGGGACCCCGAGGTCGGCTCGGATGGGCACCCGGGATCGCCCTCCAGCGGGGATCCCGGTTCCGACTCGGGCGCGGGCCCCGGTTCCGGCTCAGGCGGGGGCCCCGAGGTCGGCTCAGGCGGCCCCGAGTCCGGCTCGGGTGGCGGCCCGGAGGTCGGCTCGGGTGGGGGTTGTCGTGGGGGGCTGTCGCGTAGGAGGGCTTCGGCTCGGCGGTGTACGGCTGCCGGGTCCGGTTGCGGGGCACGGCGGGCAGTGTGGCCGCGGCGGTGTCGCAGGCGGCCGTCGGAGAGACGGGGTCGGCCCGGGCCGCTGGTGGCGCCCGGCGGATACGGAGTACGCGTTCGAAGAGTCATGCCACGACGGTAGGGACGAATCCCGGCCCCCGTCCGGAGCCCTCAATTCCGGTGGATGACGGCCCCGTTGTGGATAACCGCGCCACTCGTTCCGGTGATCCGCGCGGCGCTTGCCCCGGGCTTCCACCCCGCCGTCGGCCGCATGGCGGCGCTCCGCCCTCCCCCGCTCAGCGCGGTGAGACGACCGCCGCCAGCAGTCCCGGCCCGGTGTGCGCGCCGATCACCGCGCCGACCTCGCTGACGTGCAGTTCGACCAACCCCGGGATGCGTTCGCGCAGCCGCTGGGCGAGCTTCTCGGCCCGCTCCGGCGCCGCCAGGTGGTGCACGGCGACATCGACGCTGCCCGCGCCCGCACGCTCCACGGCCAGCTCTTCCAGGCGGGCGATGGCCTTGGAGGCCGTCCGCACCTTCTCGAGCATCTCGATCCGCCCGCCGTCCAGGGTCAGCAGCGGCTTCACGGCCAGCGCCGAGCCGAGGAGCGCTTGGGCGGCGCCGATCCGTCCGCCGCGGCGCAGGTAGTCGAGGGTGTCGACGTAGAAGTACGCCGACATGTCCGCCGCCCGCTTCTCGGCGGCGGCCACCGCATCGTCGACGGAGCCGCCCGCCTCGGCCACCTCGGCGGCGGCGAGCGCGCAGAAGCCGAGGGCCATGGCGACCATGCCGGTGTCCACGACGCGCACCGGCACGGGCGCGGTCCGCGCGGCGACCACGGCGGCGTCGTACGTACCGGAGAACTCGGCGGACAGGTGCAGGCTCACGATGCCGGTCGCACCGGCGTCCGCGGCCGCCTGGTAGGCCCGCACGAACTCCTCCGGGCTGGGCCGCGAGGTGGTGACCGAGCGGCGCTTCTGCAGCGCCAGGGCGAGGCTGCGCGCCGAGATCTCGGTGCCCTCCTCCAGTGCCTCGCCGCCGAGTACCACGGTGAGCGGGACGGAGGTGATTCCGTGCCGCGCCATGGCCGGTTGGGGCAGGTAGGCCGTGGAATCGGTGATGATGGCGACATGGCGGGACATGAGCCGGAGGTTACCGCCAGTGGGGGCCGGACGGCAGCCTGGGCCCCTCGACGGGGCCATCGGCGGACGCCACGCGGCGAGGCCCGCAGCCGTCGGCCAGCGCCCGTCGGCGAGACCGGCAGCCGCGGCGAACGCCCCTCGGCGAGCACCGCCGCCGTCGGTAGCACCCCCGCGGCCGGCACCACGACCGTCGGCCAGCGCCCCCACGACGAGCACCGCGACCGTCGGCCAGCGCCCCTGGGCGGGCAATACGCCCCGCCCCTCCGCGAGGCCCTCAGCCGTCGGCAGGGCCACCAGCAGGGACCACAGCCAGGGCACCGCAGCGGGCAGAGCCTACGGCACCCCGGTTACGGCATCCGCCCCGCGGCCCATCCGCGGGGCATCCACGGGGCATCCGATCGCGATCAGGTCGTGCTCTCCGGCCGACGCGCCTTCTGCCAGGGGTACTCGGGCGCCGGAGCGGCCTGGCTCAGAGCCGCCGGCCCCGATCCCGTGCCCGCCCCGTGCGCCGGGGCAGCCGGAGCCGCCGGAGCCGCCGGAGGGACCCCCGCACCCCGCGCCTGCGCCGCGTCCCACGCCGCGGCCGCCGCCGCCAAGTCGTCCACGGGCTCGCGCGACCAGTCCCGCAGCGCCCCGGACTCCATCTCGATCTGCTCCGACAGCGTGGACAGGTCGTCCTCCGCGAAGCGCTGGGCCCGGTCCCGGGCCGCCCAGCGCAGCGAGTCCGCGGACGCCACGATCCTGGCCGTGCGCTCCCTCAGCTCCGGAAGGAGCTCCGCGGTCCGCTGCCGGTCCGGCTCCTGCTCCAGCCGCTTCAGCTCATTGTCCAGCTCCCGGCCGTGCGCGCTCAGCCGCTGGAACAGCCCGAGGGACTCCTTCAGCGAGGCGTCCGACCGGGCACCCTCGGACAGCGCCTGCTCCGTGGCCCGCATCGAGGTCCGCAGGTCCAGCCGCAGCTGCGCCAGCGCCCCCACGACACCGACCTGGCCGAAGCTCTTGGCCCGCAGGGTGGTGTCCTCCACCGTCCGCCGGGCCTGGACGACCGTGCGCTCCACGCCCCGCTTGGCCGCACCCACCGCCTTGACCGTGACGTACGCACCGAGGCCGACGACAGCCAGCAACATCAGCGCGAAGATGATCAACGCGGCCTCCATGGTGGCCCCTTTCCCCAGGCGTCAGCTCTTCCCCTCCACCGTAAACGCCACGGGCAGGCCAGGGGTTCCAATCGAACCCCCAACCTGCCCGTACGGGATGTCCCCCATGGGGAACGGGTGACGCCGGATGACTCCAGAGAAGCCAGAGGACGTCAGCGGCGTCGCACGGCGTCAGACGCCGTTAGACGCCGTCCCGCCTCAGATGACGATGTTCACCAGCTTCGGCGCGCGCACGATCACCTTGCGGATCTCGGCGCCGCCCAGGGCCGCGACCACGCCCGCATCGGTGACCGCCAGCTGCTCCAGCTCCGCGTCCGAGATCGTCGGCGGCACCTCCAAGCGCGCCTTGACCTTGCCCTTGACCTGCACCACGCACGTCACGCTCTCGTCCACGACGTACGCCGGGTCGGCGACCGGGAAGTCCTGGTGGACCACCGAGTCGGTGTGGCCCAGACGGTGCCACAGCTCCTCCGCGATGTGCGGGGCCAGCGGCGCGACCAGTCGCACCAGGTCCTCGGCCACGGACCGCTCCAGCGGCCGGCCCGCCTTCGTCAGGGCGTTGTTCAGCTCGGTGATCTTCGCGATGGCGGTGTTGAAGCGCAGCCCGGCCATGTCCGCGCCGGCCCCGTCGATCGCCTTGTGCAGGGCGCGCAGCGTGTCCTCGCCCGGCTCCCCGTCCACGACGGTGACCTGGCCGGTCTCCTCGTCGACGACGTTGCGCCACAGGCGCTGCAGCAGCCGGTACTGGCCGACCACGGCCCGGGTGTCCCACGGACGGGAGACGTCCAGCGGGCCCATCGCCATCTCGTACAGGCGCAGGGTGTCCGCGCCGTACTCCTCGCAGATCTCGTCCGGCGTGACGGCGTTCTTCAGGGACTTGCCCATCTTGCCGTGCTCGCGCCTGACCCGCTTGCCCTGGTAGTACCAGGCCCCGTCCCGCTCCTCGACCTCGGCCGCCGGGACGTACACGCCGCGCTCGTCGGTGTAGGCGTACGCCTGGATCATGCCCTGGTTGAACAGCTTGTGGAACGGCTCGGCCGAGGAGACGTGGCCCAGGTCGAACAACACCTTCGACCAGAAGCGCGCGTACAGCAGGTGCAGCACCGCGTGCTCGGCGCCGCCCACGTACAGGTCGACACCGCCGTGCGGAGCGCCCTCGCGCGGGCCCATCCAGTACTGCTCGATCTCCGGGTCCACCAGCGCCGACGCGTTGTTCGGGTCCAGGTAGCGCAGCTCGTACCAGCAGGAACCGGCCCAGTTGGGCATGGTGTTGGTCTCGCGGCGGAAGGAGCGGACACCGCGCCCGTCGCCCAGGTCCAGCTCGACGTTGACCCACTCGCCGTTGCGGGACAGCGGGGTCTCCGGCTTGGAGGTGGCGTCGTCCGGCTCGAAGGTGCGCGGCGAGTAGTCCTCGACCTCCGGCAGCTCCAGCGGCAGCATCGAGGCGGGCAGCGGGTGCGCGATGCCGTCCTCGTCGTAGACGATCGGGAAGGGCTCACCCCAGTAGCGCTGGCGGCTGAACAGCCAGTCGCGCAGGCGGAAGTTGACGGTGCCCTCGCCGATGCCGCGCCCGGTCAGCCAGTCGGTGATCGCGGCCTTGGCCTCGACCACGCCCAGGCCGTCCAGGGAGATGCCCTCGCCGGAGGAGTTGACCAGCTTGGCGTCGTACGAGACGAAGGCGTCGTCCCACGTCGACGGGTCGGTGCCGCGGTCGTCCGACGGCTGGACGACGCAGCGCATCGGCAGCTCGAAGGCGCGCGCGAACTCGAAGTCGCGGCCGTCGTGCGCCGGAACGGCCATGATCGCGCCGGTGCCGTAGCCCATCAGCACGTAGTCGGCGATGAAGACCGGGACCTTCTCGCCGCTGACCGGGTTGACCGCGTACTCGCCGGTGAAGACGCCGGTCTTGTCCTTGGCCTCGGCCTGCCGCTCGACGTCGGACTTCGAGGCGGCCTGCTTGCGGTACGCGGTGACGGCCTCGGCCGGGGTGGCGTGTCCGCCGGTCCACACGTCGTGGGTGCCCTCGGGCCAGGCGGCCGGGATGAACTTCTCGACCAGCGGGTGCTCGGGCGCCAGCACCATGTAGGTGGCGCCGAACAGGGTGTCCGGGCGGGTGGTGAAGACGGTGATCGCCTCGTCGCCCAGCGGGAAGTCGACGCGCGCGCCCTCGCTGCGGCCGATCCAGTTCCGCTGCTGCAGCTTGATGGCCTCGGGCCAGTCCAGCGCGTCCAGGTCGTCCAGCAGCCGGTCGGCGTACGCGGTGATGCGCATGTTCCACTGGCTCAGCTTGGACTTGAAGACCGGGAAGTTGCCGCGCTCGGAGCGGCCGTCCGCGGTGACCTCCTCGTTGGCCAGTACGGTGCCCAGCCCGGGGCACCAGTTGACGGGCGCGTCCGAGGAGTACGCCAGCCGGTACTCGTTCAGTACGTCGGCCCGCTCGCCCGCGGTCAGCGCGGCCCAGGCGCGGCCGCCGGGGACCTCGCGGGAGCCGCTCTCGAACTCGGCGACCAGCTCGTCGACCGGCCGGGCCTTCTTCGCGTCCGGGTCGTACCAGGAGTTGTAGATCTGCAGGAAGATCCACTGGGTCCACTTGTAGTAGTCCGGGTCGATCGTCGCGAAGGACCGGCGCTTGTCGTGGCCCAGGCCCAGCCGGCGCAGCTGGACCTTCATGTTCTCGATGTTCGCCTCGGTCGAGACCCGCGGGTGCGTGCCGGTCTGCACGGCGTACTGCTCGGCCGGCAGGCCGAAGGCGTCGAAGCCCAGGGTGTGCAGGACGTTGTGCCCGGTCATCCGCTGGTGGCGGGCGAAGACGTCGGTGGCGATGTACCCGAGCGGGTGGCCGACGTGCAGCCCCGCGCCGGACGGGTACGGGAACATGTCCATGATGAACTTCGTGGGCCGCGCGACCACGGCGGGGTCACCGGCCAGGTCACCGGTCGGGTTCGGGGCCTCGTAGGTTCCCTGCGCGTCCCAGACGTCCTGCCAGCGTGCCTCGATGTCGGCGGCCATGGCGGCCGTGTAACGGTGCCCCTCGGCCGCCTCGGGGGCCGGGGTGTTCGTCTCGCTCATGATTTCTGAAGCTCCATCGATCGTCTCTGCCATCTCTGCCTGCCCAAACGAAAAAACCCCTCGCACAGGAGGGGGCGCCGCGCCGATGCCGACCGTCTCGGAGGGTCGGTACTGATCAGCGCGGCTCGGTAAGCAGAAGGCGTACGGCACGCATGGCGTCAGAGTACCGCAGCGGCCGCAGCCGCCGCCCGGTCCGTCCGCGCCCCGGACGGACCGGCCGCGGTGCCGGGTAGTGGAGTGCCCGCTACGCCCGGTACCGGAGCGCCCGCTACCGGAACCGCGGCCGCGGCGGGCCTCAGCGGCGGCCGCCCAGCGCCCAGCGCGGCCCCGCGGGCGTGTCCTCCAGCTCCACCCCCGCGGCCGCGAGCCGGTCGCGGATGCGGTCCGCGGCGGCGTAGTCGCGCGCCGCCCGGGCCAGCCGGCGCTCCTCCAGGGCCAGCTCGACCAGTGCGCCGAGCGTGCCGCCGTGGCCCGGGGAGCCGGCCGTTTCCGCGTCGCGGCCCGCCGCCCAGTGCGGGTCGAGCGGGTCGAGGCCGAGGACCCCCAGCATGGCCCGCACCTCGCCCAGCAGGCGGACGACCTGCTCCTTGTCGTCGGCGGCGAGGGCCGCGTTGCCCTCCCGTACCCGCTGGTGCACCACGGCGGTGGCCTGCGGCACGCCGAGGTCGTCGTCGAGGGCGGCGGTGAACGGGCCGGGCAGCAGCGCGAAGGGGTGCGCCCGTTCCGCGTCCTGCGCGAGCGGCCCGGCGTACTCGTGCGCCCTCAGCACGAACTGCTCGATCCGGCCGTAGGCGCTCGCCGCCTCGTCCAGCGCCGCCCGGCCGTACTCGATCGCCGAGCGGTAGTGCGGGGTGCCGAGGTAGTAGCGGAGCACGACCGGCCGGCAGGTGGCGAGGATCGCGGACACCAGCAGCGAGTTGCCCAGCGACTTGGACATCTTCTCGCCGCCCGTGGTCACCCAGGCGTTGTGCATCCAGTAGCGGGCGAACCCGCAGCCGGCGGCCGCGGACTGGGCGCGCTCGTTCTCGTGGTGCGGGAAGAGCAGGTCGATGCCGCCGCCGTGGATGTCGAAGGTGTCCCCCAGGTACCGGCGGGCCATCGCGGAGCACTCCAGGTGCCAGCCGGGCCGGCCCGGGCCCCAGGGCGTCTGCCAGGAGGGCTCGCCGGGTTTGGCCCCCTTCCACAGGGCGAAGTCGCGCGGGTCCCGCTTGGCGTCGCCGCCGCCCGTCACCCGGCCGCCGGCCCCGGCCCGGGCGGCGTCCTCGCCGACCCGGCCCGACAGCGCCCCGTAGTCCGCCAGCGAACCGACCGAGAACAGCACGTCGCCGCCCGCCGCGTAGGCGTGGCCGCGGTCCACGAGCTCGTGCATCAGGGCGGTCATCTCGGGCACGTGCCCGGTGGCGCGCGGCTCGACGGTGGGCGGCAGGCAGCCCAGGGCCTGGTAGGCGGCGGTGAAGGCCCGCTCGTTGCGCTGCGCCAGCGCCCAGTACGGGACGCCCTCGGCGGCCGCCCTGGCGAGGATCTTGTCGTCGATGTCGGTGACGTTGCGGCAGAGGGTGACCCGGTGGCCGGTGTGCGCGAGCCAGCGCGCCAGGATGTCGAAGCTCACCCCCGAACGGACGTGCCCGATGTGCGGCGGCCCCTGCACGGTCGCCCCGCAGACGTAGAGCGATGCCTCGCCGGGGCGCAGCGGGACGAAGGCCCGCACGGTCCGGGTACCGGTGTCGAACAAACGCAGTGCCATGGCTCGCTCCTTCACGTCTTCGTACGGGTGGGGGGCTTGCGGCGGGCGGGCAGCTGGCGCAGGACGCGCCCCAGGACCCGGTCGGCCGGGAAGTAGCCCAGTTCGCGCGAGTCGAGGCTGACCGGGCGGTTGTCGCCGAGCAGGACCAGCCGGCCGTCCGGGACCCGGCTGCCGGGGGCACGGGCCAGGGCCGGGACCCCGACGCGCGGGATCCGGTCGCCGGGGACGGCGGCCACCCGTTTGATGAGCAGGCCGGACTCACCGCGCCGGGCCGCGCCGGGGTGTTCGGCGACGACGACCTCCCCGTTCCCGGGCCGCCCGCCGCGCCGGACGAGCACCCGGTCCCCGTCGCGGTAGGCCGGCTCCATGCTCGGGCCGCGCACGGTGACGACGACGAACCGGCGGCTCAGCGCCCACCACAGGGCCGCGGCGGCGAGGACCGCGACCGAGGCCGTACGGATCCCCGTGCCGCCGCTGACCAGCGCGGCGGCCCCGGCTCCGGCCAGCGCCAGCGGCAGGGCCCCGGCCACCGCCGCGGAGGCGCGGCTCCGGCACCGGGCGGCCGTCGCGGCGGGGCGCGGCGGGCCCGCCCAGGTGGCGGGGCCGTCGCCCGTGGCCGCCGCGAGCTCGGGCCCGTACGGCTGCTCGGGCCGCTCGGGCAGCGGCTCCCCGGGCAGTACCCGACGGCTCATCGGACCGGCTCCGTCCGCGCCGCGCGGTCCGGGGCCTCGGCCGGCGCCGCGATCGCGGATGCGGTCGCGCCCGCGTCCGCGCCCGTGTCCGCGTCCGGGCCGGGCCGGTAGCCCTGCGCCTGGAGGGTGAAGAGCCGGGCGTACTCGCCCGCCGCACCGAGCAGTTCGCCGTGCGTGCCCTGCTCGGTGATCCGGCCCCCCGCCAGCACCACGATCCGGTCGGCGACCCGCAGCGCGCCCAGCCGGTGCGAGATCAGCAGGCTGGTGCGCCCCTCGCGGTGCGCGGCGAGCGAGCTGTGCACCTCGTGCTCGGCGGCCGCGTCCAGGCCCGAGGAGGGCTCGTCCAGGATCATCAGGTCCCTCCGGTGCCGCAGCAGGGCCCGCGCCAGGGCGAGCCGCTGCCACTGGCCGCCGGAGAGGACGACCCCGAGGTCCGGGTCGTCCTTGTCGGACTCCATGAAGTAGGTGCGGGTCAGCAGCGTGTCGTAGCCGCGCGGCAGCTCCGCGAGCCTGCGGTGGATGCCCGCCCGGTCGGCTGCGGCCCGGATGCGGTCCGGGTCGTCGAGGGCGGTGAGCTCGCCGAGGGCGATGTTCTCGGCGGCGGTCAGCTCGTACTCCATGTAGTCCTGGAAGACCACGCTGAGCCGCTCGCGCAGCGCCTCGGGGGCGGCGTCTCGCAGGTCCACGCCGTCCCACAGGATGGCCCCGCGCGTCGGGTCGTAGAACCGGCACAACAGCTTGACCAGCGTCGACTTGCCGGCTCCGTTGAGGCCGACCAGGCCCAGCGTCGTCCCGTGCGGGATGTGGAGGGTCACCCCGCGCAGCACCCACGGCTGGTCGGGCCCGTAGCGGAACCAGACGTCCCGCAGCTCGATCCCGCGCCGCAACTCGGGCAGCGGGAGCGGCTGTCGCGGCACCGGCAGGTCGGAGGGGGTGCCGAGGACGGTCAGGAAGTGCTCGAAGGAGCGCAGCGCCTGGTGGGCGCGGGCGAGGTCGGCGGCGAAGGAGATCAGGGCCCCCTGGATGCCCGCGACCGCCGCCACGAAGATCATCACGTCGCCGACGGTGAGGCCTCCGGTCCGGGCCTGGCTCACGGCCCACACCAGGCCGCCGCCCGACATCAGCGCGGCCAGCAGGGCCAGCCCGGCCTGGACGAGGACCTCGCGCCGGTCGACGGCCGCGCGCCCCCGGTCGGAGACCTTCCGCTCGGCGGCCATCCGGCCGCGCAGGAAGGGCCCGAGCCCGAAGAGGCGCACCTCCTTGGCCGCCTGTACGGAGGTGAGCAGCTCGGCGTAGAACGCCTCGCGGCGCTCGGCGGGGCTGACGGACCACAGGGTGTGCGCGCGGCGCCGGGACAGGTCGAGTTCGGCGAGGAGCATCGGCAGACCGGACAGCAGCACCAGTACGGTCATCAGCGGGCTCAGCAGGAGCAGGGTGCCCAGCAGTCCGGCGCCGGTGATCAGCGAGCGGATCAGGCCGAGCGCCGCGTCGACGGTCTGGTTGGGGGCGACCCGGCTGGCCTGCTGCGAGAGCCGCAGCCGGTCCAGGAACTCGGGGTTCTCGAAGTGCCGCAGACCCGTGAACCGTTCGACGGCGGTGAACAGCCGCTCCATGGCGAGCAGTCCGGCCCGGCGGTCGAGCCGGGCCCTCAGGTACTGGGCGACCTGCGGGAAGACCGCGGCGAGCACCCCGGTCGCGGCGAGCAGCGCGGCCGGGGCCAGCAGCCCGCCGGCCGCCGGACCGCCGGAGATGCGGTCGACGACCGTCTTGGTGAACCAGGCGGCGGCCACCGGCAGGGACCCGGCGGCCAGGGTGAGGACGACGTACCCCGCGAGGACCCAGGGTGCGGCGGTCGCGGCCAGGGCGGTGGCGGCGAAGAGGCGCCGGCGCCGCGACGGGCGGACGGCGGGCTCGCGCCCCTCTGCGGTGCGGGTGTGCCGGGAGCGGCCGCCGCGCCCCGGTTGCCGGCGCTCCCGGCGCTCCCGCCCGCTCATGCCGCGAGGGGAAGGCCGGCGGTCACGTCGACCTGGTTGTCCCGGACGACGACCCGTCCGTCGGGCTCCCGGCCGACGAGCAGCAGGGTGGGGTACGCCTTGGCCTGGAAGGCCGCGCCCACCTCGCCGTTGTAGTCCTCGCGGACGACCCGGGCGACGGGTCGCAGGGTTTCGGCGAACCGGCCGCCGCCCTCGGCGCCTCCCGCGATGACGGCGAGCACCTGCCGGGGTCCGCCGGGGAAGTGCCGGGCGTACTCGGTGAACAGGGGCAGCTTCTCCTTGCACGGGGTGCAGTTCGGGGAGAAGAAGGCGACGAGGGTCTCGCCGTCGAGGTCGGCCAGGGTGAGCTCCTCGTCGTCGGCGCTGGTCACGGAGAAGTTCCCCACTTCCTCGCCGATGTCGAGGGGCACCGGGGCGTCCGCGTTCGCCTTGTCGGAGATCAGGTCGGCGTGGTCGCGCAGGCGCTTGATCACGCCGACGGTGAGCAGCAGGTCGAGGGCGGCGAGCAGCCCGACCAGGGCCACTGCGGTGATCAGGAGGGGCATGTCAGCTCCGTAGCGGGTCGAAGGTGCGCGGGACGGGCCGGGCGGGTCAGACGGCCGCCGGCCGCAGGAGGTAGAGCAGGTCGTCGAGCAGGGTCACGAGGGCACCGAGCAGCAGTCCCGCGAAAACGGCGGCGAGCACCCCGCCGGGGTGCGCCGGCCCGGCGGCCGCGGCGGCCGTCGCGCCGGCCGTCGCACCGGCGGCGAGGAGCAGGTTGCGTACGAGGTGCCGGGGGCCGAGCGGTGTGGTCGAGGCGCCGAAGCACCGGCAGGGGGTGCGGGATCCGCGGCGCAGGGATCCGGCGATGGCCGCGGTGAAGGCGGCCAGGAGGACGGCCGCGAGGGCGAATCCGGTCTGGTGCGCGAGGGGCTGGGGCAGGGCGAGGAGCGGGATGATCGCTGCCTCGCCCAGGACGACGAGCGCGGCGGCCGGCCGGGTCACGGTGCGGGAGAGCGGGAGCAGCTCCCGCACCGAGACGACGAATGCGGCGTAGGCGCCGCGGCCGGTGGTCTTTCCGAGGACGGAGACCAGAAATACCGCCCCGATCAGGCAACGCATTCCGATGGCCAGATATAGCATGGTTCACCACCTGTGGGGTCGCCCGGGGGGCGGAATCTCAGCCGGCCGTATTCATTGCCGTGCGGCTACCGCAGGAATTCAGCGGCAGTCGATGTACTGGCAGTTCTTGCCGTTGGCGTCGCAGCAGGCCTCGCACGGCCGGCCGGCGCACTGCCAGCAGGCGGGGTACTTGCGGACGTAGCAGGGGGCCGCGGCCGCTTCGGTCTTCGGCGCGATCAGGGCGAGCAGGCTGTCGCCGAGGGCCTCGATCTTCTTGAACACGATGTCTCCCGTGTGTGAGGAATTGAATTTCTTCTTCCCGGAGATTCATTTTCCCTCTCTCCGTGGTCATTACTTTCGCGGATCGGACCGCTGCCGGTCTTGTAGAAATTCAGCTTCCCGTCGCCTCGAGATAGCGTCCGAGCGTGGTGCCGGTCATGGACTTGAATTCACGGCTGAGATGGGACTGGTCGTGAAAGCCGGCCGCCGCGGCCAGTTCCGCGCCGGGTACTCCGCCGCGCAGCAGCCGCAGCGCGTTGCGCAGCCGGATGACGCGCGCGCAGCCCTTGGGGGTCAGGCCGACCTGTTCGCGGAAGCGGCGCTCGAGCTGGCTCTGGCACCAGCCGACCTCGTGGGCCAGCTGGGGGATGGAGGCGCCGCCCGCGCTCGCGTGCAGGCCGCGCCAGGCCCGTACGACGGGCGGCGCGGGCGGCGGCCCGGCCGTCAGCAGCTCGGCGAGGGTCCGGTCGAGTACGGCGAACCGCGCGGGCGGGCCGGAGGCCTCGGCGAGGCGTTCGCGCAGGGCGGCGGCCCTCGGCCCGATCAGATCGGCGAGGCCGAGCGGGCCGCGGCCCAGCAGGCCGAGGGAGAGGCCGCCGAAGAGGGTGTAGGCGCACCAGGGGGTGAGGGTCACCTCGACTCCGGCCACCGGGCCGCGGTGTTCGGCGGCCAGCCCGCTGGTGCGCATCCCGCAGGCCACCGCGGTGTGCGGGGCGAGCGGACCGGACCCGTCGGGCGGACCCAGCAGCAGCTCGCCCTCGGTCAGCAGCAGCAGGCTGACGGCGCCCGCGGGCACCTCCAGGTGCCGGCAGGGCGGGCCCTGGGCGCGCCGGAAGTCCCGGTAGCGCAGGACTCCGGGGCGCAGCGAAGCGTCGGGCCCGGCGTCGAGCGACGCGCCGGGCGTGTGGGGACAGGCGGAAACGTCCACCGGGCTTCCTCCTCGGGAGGCAGTGGATGGGAAAGGGGTGGGGGGTGAGAGCGGCAGCGGCAGCGGGGCTCAGCCGCGCGGGACGCGGCTGCCGTCGACCTCGATGGCCTGCCCGGTGATGCCCCCGGCGAGCGGCGACAGCAGCAGGGCCGCGCCCGCCGCCAGGTCCTCGGCCGTGGCCCGCGGGCCCGGCGTGAGGAGGTTCACGGTGATGCCGTGGGCGCGCGGGGCGTCGGCCCACTGCCGGACCTCGGCGGCGAGCCGCGCCGGTCCGGTGACCACGATGCGGCCGGCCCGGCCGCCGCGGACCATGGCGCGGGCGGTCTCGGCGACCAGGGCGGCCGCGGGCACGGCGGCCGCGGCGGCCACGGCGAGGGCGTCGATCCGCTGGAGGTCGTCCAGGACGGCGGCGACGAGCCGCCGGGGGCCGCTGTCGGTGCCGGGGGCCATCAGATAGGGCAGGGCGGTGGCGGCGCCCGGTGTCTCGTCGCGGCCCAACTCGGCGCAGATCTCGCTGACTTCGATGACCGAGGGGCCGGCGACGGCGAGCCGGGCGCCGTCCGCGGCCAGGGCCCGGCACAGCGGCCCGCCGACGGCGTGGGAGCGGGTGACCACCAGGGCGACGCGGCCGGCCGGCGCGTGGAAGGAATCAGGCATGCGCGGCGGCGCCCGGGGCGGGGGCCGGCTTCGGCGCGATGTTCCAGATGAAGTCGTCGTTTCCGGTACCGGTGCCGGTGCCCGGGCCCGCCCCCTCGGCGAGGTCGGCGGTGTGCGCGGGGCGCGCGGTGCCCGCCGCGGGGCCGTCGGCCACCGCCGCGTGCAGGGGCATGAGGACCGCCACGGCGAGCGCGGCGGTGACGGCACATCGTCCGGCGCGGAAGCTGGTGCTGGACATGGGTCCCCCTGGTGTCGTGTGACGGGCGCGGTCTCGCGCCGTACCGGGCGGATGCCCGGGCTGCTCCCAGAACAGCACCCGGCGGCGCCCGGCCCAAGGGCTGCCGGGCTGCAGCCGGATGCATGACACAAACCTGCCAAGCCCGCGCCGGACCGCTGGTTGTCGGAAAACCGGCTGGTGGGCCGGGCGGGCGGGGATGAGGCTGGCCTCCTGCCTACGGGGACCGGGGGCGGCCGTCCGCGGCCGCCCGCGAAGGGGGAGAGCAGATGCGGATTCGTGCGTGTCCGGCGGGCACCTGGGAGTTCACGGAGCGGCTGCCGCACCCGGCGCTGCGGCCGGGCGTCCTGGCGTACCGCGGATTCAGGCTCTCCCTCGGCCGGCCGCGCCGCCGGCTGGAGATCCCCTGTGCGGCGGTGACCGTCGTACTGAACCTGGGGCGCCGGCCGCTGCGGGTCCGGTCCGCGACGACCGGCCAGACCCTGGTGCACTCGGCGGCCCCGCTGGTCTCGGGGCTGGTCTCCCGCCCCACCCTGGGCGAGCACGGCGGCGAACTGCACGGCATCGAGGTGACCCTGCGCCCCTGGGCCGCGTTCCGGCTCTTCGGCGTCGAGATGCACGAGCTGGGCAACACGGTCAACGAGACCTCCGCCCTGGCCGGGCACCGCTACGAGGACCTGTGCGACGTCCTCGCCGGTACGCCCGCCTGGCAGGACCGGTTCCGGATCCTCGACGCGGCGCTGCGGCTGTGGATCCAGGCCGGCCCGGCGCCCTGCACCCGTACGGTGTGGGCGTGGAACCGGCTCGAACGCAGCGGCGGCACGGTGCCGGTGCACACGCTGGCCGCCGAGACCTCCTGGAGCGAGCGGCAGTTGGAGCGCCGCTTCCGGGAGCAGATCGGGCTTCCGCCGCGCACGGCGGCCCGGGTGCTGCGGATCCGCCGGGCCCTCGGGTCCCTGTCGGCGGGGATGCGCCCGGCCGAGGCCGCCGCCCTGGCCGGCTTCTACGACCAGGCCCATCTGAACCGGGACTTCAAGGCGATGACCGCCCACTCCCCCTCGCACTTCCTGGCCCTGCGCGCCTCCGACCGGCCCGGGCCCGCCGAGGTGGACCGGGTCAGCGGCGAGGTCACCAGCGCCGTACTGACGGGCTGACCGGCAGACGGGCCGCCCCGGCGCCCGACCGCACACGGGCGTCGGGTTCGTCCAAGACGCCCGGCCCTGCACCGTGGAACGCTACGACGACCGCCCGCACAGCACCCCGGACGCGGGCCGCCCCTTCGGAAGGGTGACGGGTATGACGGAGACGCAGTCGGCTCTCGACGCGGATGTGCTCGCGGTCTACCGGGCCGTGCTCCTGCACCGCGAGCAGAGCCCGGACCGGCTGGCCGAGCGGCTGTCGATCTCCGAACAGCGCGTACGGGAGTCGCTCGACCGGCTGGTGGAGCTGGCGCTGCTGCGGCCTTCCTGGGACGACCCGAGCGACGTCCGGGCGGTCAGCCCCGATCTGGGCCTGGAGATGATGCTCCAGCGCGAACAGCAGGAACTGGCCCTGCGCCAGGAACGGGTGGCCCAGACCCGGGCCGCGCTGACCCTGCTCGCCACCGAGTACGTGACGGCGGGGCGTACGGACGCGGCGAGCGGGACCGAGGTCCTGCACGGCAAGGACGAGATCCGCACCCGGCTGGAGACCCTCGCCAGCCGCTGCGACCGCGAGGTGCTCTCGCTCCAGCCGGAGGGCTCGCTGACCCCGGAAGCCATCGAGGCGGGCCGGCCGCTCAACGAGCAGGCGATCCTGCGCGGCGTCCGGTTCCGCAGCATCTACCTGCACGCGATCGGCAAGGACCGCCAGGCGCTCACCTATCTGCGCTGGGCCAACGAGCACGGCGGGGAGATCCGGCTGGCGCCCACGCTGCCCATGCGGCTGCTCATCGTGGACGGCGTGGAGGCCGTTCTCCCGGGCGATGTGCAGGCGGGCCAGCCGACGGCGCTGCTGGTGCGCAGTGCGCCGGTGGTGCGGGCCCTGCACGCGCTGTTCACCGCGTACTGGAAGAGCTCGGAGACCTTGCAGGCGGTCGCGGAGGCCACCGGCCCGGAGCCGGGCTCCCCGTCCCCGCAGGAGCGTGAGCTGCTGCGGATGCTGGCGGAGGGGGTCACGGACGCCGTGGTGGCCCGGGCGCTGGGGGTGTCGGTGCGGACCCAGCGGCGGATGGTGGCCGACCTCTCGGCCCTCGCCGGGGCGTCCAGCCGTTTCGAGCTCGGGGTGAAGGCGGCGCGGCTGGGCTGGATCTGAGCCGCGACGAGAAGCGGGCCACAACGAGAAGTGAGCCACAACGAGAAGCGGGGCCCCCCCGCACGGGGGCCCCCGGGGAGAGATGGTTGGGAAAGGGATGTGGGTGTTAAAAAAAAAAAACAGACGAGCCAAGCGTGGGGGTGTATATACTGGTGAGGGGGGACAGTTAAAAAAGAT